>JACIZP010000378.1 GCA_014359355.1 Calditrichota bacterium
AGGCGGACGCTCAAGGTAAGCCTCCACGTCCTTGAACTGCCGCAAGAGTTCCCTGCCCTGTCTCTTGGAGTAGGTCTTGATGATGGGCGCCTCTGCGTCGGTGTGCTCGATGTTCACCCGAAATGCTTTCGACAGGAAGTAGAGCCAGGAGTATTTGTGATAGAGAACGGCGACAAAACTTCCCCCTGGTCTGAGCACACGGTAAATCTCGCCGATGGCCCCCTCTGTGTCATCCACGTGGTGCAAGACCCCTGCCGACCAGACGGCATCGAAAGAGTCGTTGGCGAAACAGAGCTTTTCGGCATCGCACACCACAACCTGCCCGTCAAGGCCAAAGGTGCGCAGGTGCTGTTTGGCCAGCCGCGCCCCGTTGAGGGTCATGTCGATGGCGATCGGCCTTAGCCCATTGGCGGCGAGCTGGCGCAGGTCGGTGCCCGGCCCACAGCCCACCTCCAGCACGCGGCCGCCCGGGTGGAGCTGAGCCAGGCGATGAATCTCGTCCAACATGTACCCCATGCGGTTGGGGTCATAGCGAAAGGTGCGCAGATCTTCGAAGAATTCTCGGGTGCCCACCTCGTGCTGGGCCACCTCGATGTCGTTGACGTATGTCTCCCAGTACTGCCGGCTTTCCTTGGAAAAAGCCACCGAACTCTCTCCTCCTCTCCGGTTCACTTCGTCAGGTCGATGTAGATGTGCCAGCCGATGGGCCTGGTGAGCCATCTGGGCAAGGCATTGAATGCAGGCACAAAGATCGAATTGTACAGCCCAACTAACAGGCCGTGTCGCTTCACGGTCTTCATGGGAAAGCCGGTCATGTGCATCTTGATGGTGGAGAACTTGCTAAACAGGCGCCGCACATCCCTCCGTGAATGGGTGGCAATCAGCGGCGCGTCCACTCCCTGCGTCTCGTAGCCGATCCCGGAGACGCGCACCAGCAGATTGTACCAAGACCACTTGTGGTAGAGCATAATCACCGCCTCGCCGCCTGGCCGCAGCACGCGATAGATCTCGTCGATAGCCTTTTGGATGTTCGGCGTGCACATGAGTACGCCGATGGAGATGACCACGTCGAAAGAATTGTCAGCGAAGGGCAGGTCCTCGGCGCTGGCCACGCGCACGTCCCCTTTGAGGCCACGGTATTCAAGGTATTTGCGGGCTAACGCCACGCCGCTTTCCGTGAGGTCCACCGCCGTGACAATGGCACCGTTGCGTGCGTACTTGATCAGGTCCCTCCCCCACCCGCATCCCACTTCGAGGAGCTTCTTCCCGGCAAAGTCCGCGTGACGAGCGTACGGCTCTTCCTCGCGGTATTTGATGTCATAGTAGCGTTCCAGGTCGTCGAAGAACTCTGGCGTGCCAGGCTCCTTGTCGGTCACCTCGATGCCGATGACATTCTCGTTCCAGTACTTCTTGACTTCTTCGATGGTCACTGGGGCTGGGGCAGTCGTGGTCATTTTTCTCCTCACACCTCCACGCTCGCATTATCCTTCTTGCCGCTCTTGCGGCTCCACTTGCGACGCCCTAAATATACGTCCAGGTAGCTACTGTGCGGAAGATGCGCGCTCCACTCCTGAAGAGCTCTGCCCAGAAGAAAAGCCTGGCTAGGGAACGGTTCTCGCAACACTAACCCCACGTTTCTGGCCGCTATGGTCGCTCCGTGCCAGGCAAGCGCCCCGGTGCCTGCAACTTTTCGCTTGCATTTCTCTGCGAAAGCTGTAATTTAATGGCCCGTGAACTGCACGAGGAGAGTATGGCACACGTCATCATCGGCACGGCTGGACACATCGACCATGGCAAATCGGCTCTTGTCAAGGCCCTGACCGGCACCGACCCGGACCGCCTCAAAGAGGAGAAGGAACGGGGCTTGACCATTGACCTCGGCTTTGCCTTTCTCGGCGAGCGGGCAGCGTTCATCGACGTGCCTGGTCACGAGCGTTTCGTCAAGAACATGGTAGCCGGGGTCAGCACCGTGGACGCCGTCTTGTTCGTGGTGGCAGCAGACGACGGGGTCATGCCGCAGACGCGCGAACATTTGGACATTCTGACCCTGCTGGAGCTCAAGCGCGGCATCATCGCCCTCACCAAGATTGACCTGGTCGACAGCGAGTGGGTGGCCATGGTGACTGCCGACGTGCGCAATCTGGTGCAGGGTACCTTCTTGCAGGACGCGCCCATCATTCCGGTGTCGAGCGTCACGGGCGAGGGAATTGCGCAGCTGCGCCAGGCGTTGGACGAGCTCATCGCGAGCGCCCCTTCGCGCTCCGACCAGGGCGTGTTCTGGCTCCCTATCGACCGTTCCTTCACCATGAAAGGCTTCGGTACGGTGGTCACCGGCTCGGTGCTCTCGGGCACGGCAAAGGTGGGCGATGAACTTGAGCTCCATCCGCAGCGCCGCCTCGTGCGGGTGCGCGGCTTGCAAACGCACGGCCGTGATGTGTCCATCGTGCGCGCAGGGGACCGGGCCGCCCTGAACCTGGTTGGCGTTCATAAGGAGGAAGTGCAGCGAGGGGACGTGCTGGCAAGCCCTGGGTACTTCAGCCCTTCCACCCTGCTGGATGTGCGCTTACGCCTGTTGCCGGCCGCCGGGCGCCCCCTCCGCCACAATACGCGCGTTCGCCTGCACGTGGGGACCCGCGAGCTCATGGCAAGGGTGTCCTTGCTTGAGCACAACGACCTCCCCCCAGGCGGGTCCACCTTCGCCCAGCTCCGCCTTGAGGAAATCATTACGGCACGGCGCATGGACCGTTTCGTTATCCGGCAGTACTCACCGCCCATGACCATCGGCGGCGGCGTGATTCTGGACGCCAATGCACGCCCCCATCGGCGGTTCCGCCCAGAGGTCCTGCAGCAAATGGCCGCGCTGGAGAAGGATACCCCAGAAGAGACATTGATGGCTTTGCTGCAGGCGCAACCGCTGCAGCCCCTCTCCCTTGCCCAGCTTGCCAAGGGGACAGGCCTCGCTCAGCCGAAGGTAGAAGAGCTCGTGGGGCGGCTGGTGCAGAACGGCACCCTGCTCAAGTTGGGCTCCGAGCGCCAGCCCACGTACGCCTTGCCCGGCAGTGTGGTGGCGCTCAAGGAAGCGGCACTTGCCGAGTTGCAGCGCTACCATGTCCAGTTTCCCCTCAGGGCAGGTATGCCCCGCGCCGAACTGCGCGAGGCGATCGGCCGGGGGCTGGACCAGGCCCTTTTTGCCGCCGCCTTGGATGAGCTCCGGCACAACGGCGAGGTCAAGGAGAATGCTGGCCTGGTCGCCCTCGCCACGCACCGCATCGTGCTCTCGCCCGCTGATCAGGCGCTGCGGGAAGAGCTAATGCAGGCGCTGCTCGCCGCAGGTTTCTCACCGCCAAGCACCGAAGAGTTGGCAAGAGCATCGGGACGGAAGCGGGAGGATGTGGAACGCGTCCTGGCGGCGCTGCACGCCCTGGGCGAAGTGCTCCGCCTAGAGGAAAGCATCTACCTGCCGCAAACCCTTGTCGCCGAGGCCCAGAGGCGGCTTGCCGACTATTTCGCCACTCACGAGGAAGTGACGGTGAGCGCCTTCCGCGAGATGCTGGGCACCAGCCGCCGCTACGCCTTGCCGCTTCTGCTGCACTTCGACGAGCAGGGCTTTACCGAACGCAGGGGAGAGGCGCGTGTCCTCAAGAAGAAAGACACAGCGCAATGATGCGTCCAACACCTGGAGAAAGAGAATGAGGTCTTCGGCCCTCATCCTGTGCGCCCTATGCCTGCTGCAAGCGACGCCGGCAGCCAGCCAAAAAGCTAGAATCTTGCTGCGCGGTCCTGTTGCCCAGGGACAGGCAACGCCCCAACAGGCCGATTCGGTGGCTGCGGAGTTGCAACATTGCTTGGCGAGCACAGGCGTTCTGGAAGTGCTGCCGGCAAGCACCCCGGCCCTCGAGGGGACGGCACAGGCGCCAGACCGCCTACCGCTGGCCGACGAGGTCATCGAGGGGAAGCTGAATAGAACAGGGGGGACCTTTGCTCTCACCCTCACCTCCTCCCTTTCTGCCCCGCACACGGTAGAGACGTTTCATGGCGAGGCGGCGACTCTGGCCGAGCTCCGCGCTCGGCTTGTACCCACCTTCGCGCAGCAAGTAGCCGAGCGACATCGGCAGGGGCGGCTCATCATCCGCATCGAACGCGGCTTCGACATTTACCCCATGGACAAGTACTTCGGCGTGTCTGACCCGTTCGTCGAGGTGTACGTCGACACCCTGCTGGTCGGCGTTACCCAGGTGCGCCAGGACGAAAAGGACCCAATCTGGGACGAGGAGTTTCTCCTCCCTGCGGGTGAGGCCAAGACGATAACGCTGCTCGTTTTCGACAAGGATGCTCTCGAGCACCGCGAGCTCATCGGTCGGGTCAATGTGCCGTGGGGCAGGGACGGCGTCTACTCCATCCGGCGCCCGCGCTATGTGCGGCATTTCGGGAGGATGCAAGTCTCATTCGGCCGGTAATCGGCTCACTTTTCCCTTGAGGGTTTCTCGCATTTTAACTACATTTCGGTGCTCAAGGGGAATGGATGGGTCCCTGGTGGGCCCCGCGGGCTTCAAACCCGTTGTTCCGTGCTGAACAGTGCGGAAGGTGGGTTCGATTC
>JACIZP010000379.1 GCA_014359355.1 Calditrichota bacterium
ATTCTGCGGGGAGGTGCCGCAAAGCGATGACCTGACCATGGTGGTGCTGCGAGTCCTCAATGCATAGAAGGTCCAGGAGGAAGCCGGCAGTGGAACAAGACTATTCGCGCCGTGAGTTCTTGCGAAGCGCGGCGCAGAGCGCAGTGGCTTTGGGCGTCCTTGGTGCGACGGGGCCCCTGGTGCAGGGCTGCGAGCGGGCAGAATTTGACCTGCTCATCAGAGGTGGCACGCTGTACGACGGACGAGGAGGCCCACCCGTGATCGCCGACCTGGGCGTTCGCGGCGAGCGGATTGCGGCGATCGGCGATCTCACGCACTCTACGGCACGCGTAGTGGTTGATGCCACCAAGTTGGCAGTGACGCCAGGCTTCATTGACGTGCACAGCCACACCGACGTCGGACTTTTGGTTAACCCGAAAGCGGAAAGCAAGATCCGCCAGGGAGTAACGACCGAGATCTCCGGGAACTGTGGGGCAAGTCCGTTCCCCCTGCGGGGACCGGTGGTGGCCACCACCAGAGAGGAGATCCGCCAGGAGTTCGAGATAGAGCCGGACTGGCAGGACGCCGATGGGTTCTTGGGCAGGCTGGAGCGGCAAAAGATAGCCGTCAACTATGTGACCCTGGTCGGGCACAGCTCGGTGCGCGCCGCAGTCATGGGGCTCGACAATCGGCCTCCGACCTCGCAGGAGATGGAGGCAATGCGGCATGAGGTGAGAGAAGCCTTAGAGCAAGGTGCCGTCGGGCTGAGCACTGGGTTGGAGTACACGCCGGGCTGCTTTGCCAGCACCGCCGAGATCGTGAGCCTATGCGGAGTGGTGAAGGAGTTTGGCGGCATCTACGCCACCCACATGCGCAATGAAGACGTGCAAGTGGAAGAGGCCCTTGAAGAGGCCATTCAGATTGCTGAGCAGGCGGACGTGCCGCTTGAGGTTTCCCATCTCAAGGCCTGCCAGCAGCGCAACTGGCACAAGACGTCCCGACTCTTGGAGCGGTTGAAGGAGGTGCATGAACGGGGCCTGCGCGTGCACTGCGACCGTTACCCCTACACGGCTTACGGCACTACCCTGAAGCTGATGTTCCCCATGTGGGCACGGGAAGGGAGCGACGAGGAGTTTGTCGCGCGCCTCAAGGACGAGGCGCAGTGGCGAAAGATGCGCTCGCACTTGGAGGAGAGGGTGGCCGCCCTGGGCTCGTGGGAGCGCGTGCTAATTACCAAGGTTGCGGGGACGCAGCATCAGGCCGCACAGGGTAAGACCGTGCCGCAACTGGCCGAAGAGCTACACACGGACCCTTGCGAGGCGGCACGGCAGCTTCTCATCGACGCCGAGGGCAAGGTGGCCATGTGCGGCTTTGCCATGAGCGAGGAGAACACCGAGCGAGTGCTCTCTTTCCCCTTGACGATGGTCGGCTCCGATGGCGAGGCGGTTGCCCCTTATGGAGTTCTGGGCAGAGGCAACCCTCACCCACGGTTCTATGGGACTTTTCCCAGGTATTTCGGCTACTATGTGCGCGAGCGCAAGATTCTGCCATTAGAGGAGGCCATTCGTCGGGTGACGTCGCTGCCGGCGCAGGTTTTCGGCCTGAGGGACCGGGGAGTGCTGGCAAAGGGAGCTTTTGCCGATATCGTGGTCTTTGACCCGCAGACAATTGTGGACCGGGCGACCTTCACCGACCCCCACCAGTACCCGGTGGGCATCCACCACGTGGTCGTGAACGGACGCCTGGTCATCCACCAAGGAGAACATACCGGCTGCTTACCTGGACGGGTACTGCGCCGTGGTTGAGTGGGGTCATGGCAAAGAGTCCGGAGGAAGCAATGGAGCACTGTGTAATCATCGGCGACGTGCAAAAGTCGCGACAGCTGGAGAATTGGCCAGAGGTCTTTGAAAAACTGAACACAGTTCTGGCAGACATCAACAGGCATTTCGCCGCCGACGTGTTGCTGCCGTTCCGCACCACGGTGGGCGACGAATTTCAGGGGGCGCTCCGCGACGCCTCCCGGGCCTACGCGGTGTGGCTGCACCTGCACGTGCATGTGCCCATCCCGCTCTACTGCGGCGTAGGCATCGGGGAGGTGGAACGGCTGGCCGACGAGGAGGCTGGGATGCGGGGGACCGCTTTCTACCGTGCCAGAGATGCCCTTAACACCTGCAAACGCCAGCAGAGGAACATCCTGCTCAAGGCAGATGAACGCTCCTCCGATGGCGTCCTAGCGATCAATGGGCTGCTGTGGCTCATTCAAGCGCTTGAGGAGCGCTGGACCATCCGCCAGAGGGAGATGGCCCGGTTCTATCGCACCCAGCCAGACCTGACCTACGAAGAGGTGGGCAGGCATTTTGGGGTCTCAAAGCAGGCAGTGTCCCAAGTGCTGCGCGGGGCGAAATGGGATGCACTGTTGGAAGGGGAGCGCATTGTGGGGACGTTGCTCTCCCGCCTGGCGGCGCGTCAAGCCGCAGGCCTTGATATTTGAAAGTAAAGTGCAAAGGCTTGACATGTCTCTCTTGCGCGTGCTCACCCAAGGGGCCGTCTGCGCCCTGGGCTACCTGGTAGCCGTCTATGTGGGACACTACGTGGTGATCGCCATCTTAGGAAGGCTGCAGATTGCGGCGCGCGGAGGGGTGCCGGGCGCCGGCGCGCTCATCGGCGCGCTGGAAAGGGCCTTGACGGTCACCTTCGTCCTCCTCGGCCAGTACACAGCGCTGGGACTAGTGCTGACCGCCAAGTCGATTACCAGGTTCGAGAAGCTGAAGAATCGCAAGTTCGCTGAATACTACTTGGTCGGCACGCTGGCCAGCATGCTCTGGGCGATCCTGGTGGGTTTAGCAACCCGCTGGACGTGTTTCATAGGCATAGACTTGATTCCCGGCCTGCAGTGAGCGAACGAACCGACTCGGCTGAGCTCTTGTGGAGGCGCCGGCTCGCCCGTTCGCGGCAACCCGTGGGCGTGCACGCAGACGACTAGGGAGAGTGGGGGGGAGAGGATGTACTCAAGCCACAAGGACCTGTATGGCGGACTGCGACAGAAGTTGACCACAGCTTTTGACCGTCAGGACGGTCGGGCGACTTACGGGTAGAGAGCGGGCAACTCTTAAAGAAGAAAAGGCTGCAATCGTGTCTGAGATGAGCACCATCCGCCCCATTACCAGCACCATCACCTGGGCCAACCGCCTGGACCACTTCCTTGCGCGGTGGGGAGTGTGGCGGCACCGGCATCGCGTGGAGCCGGGATTGTATGCGCTGGGTACGCCGACCCCCTGGTCGCCGGTACTGGTGACGGCGAACTACACGCTCAGTTTTGATGCGCTGCGCGCCGCCCTGCGAGGCAGAGACGCGTACATTCTCGTGTTGGACACTGAGGGAATAAACGTCTGGTGTGCGGCGGGCAAGGGGACCTTCGGCACTGAGGAGTTGGTGAGACGAATGGCGGCGGTAGGTTTGGCCGAGGTGGTGGCCCATCGGCGGCTCATCTTGCCGCAACTGGCAGCCAGTGGTGTGGCGGCACATGAGGTGACGGCGCGCACCGGCTTCACAGTAGACTTCGGGCCGGTGCGGGCGGCAGATCTCCCCGCCTATCTGAACACAGGGGTGGCTACGCCCGAAATGCGACGGGTGAGGTTCGCTCTCGCCGATCGGGCGGTGCTCATCCCGGTAGAGCTGGTGCACTCCCTGCTGCCCATGGTCGTGGCAGCGGCGGTGCTTTGGCTGACCGGAGGCTGGCTGGTGGCGGTGGCGGCACCGGCCTCTGTGCTGGCCGGCACAGTGCTCTTTCCGCTGTTGCTGCCGTGGCTGCCCACGCCTAACTTTAGCACCAAGGGCTTTCTCTTGGGGATACTGGCCTGGCTACCGCTCGCTGTTGCGCTGGTGCGGGAGTTCGGCATGGCGGGGCAAGTGGGAGTGCATCTTGCCTGGCTGGCCATCACCGGATTGGGCATGGCAGCAGCGACCGCGTTCCTGGCTCTGAACTTCACGGGTGCCACACCCATCACCTCCAGGACGGGCGTGGAGCGGGAGATCTTTCGCTACGTGCCGATCATGGCGGTTATGGCGGTTCTTGCGGTCGTAGGAACCCTGGCAATGGGGGTCATTCGCCTCGTGTCATGACAAAACGCGGCCCACCCTTTGGAGACGATATGTTCGACAGCGTCTACACTTCTACCACCTTGCATTATGAGCCCGAGTTGTGTACTGGCTGCGGGCTGTGCAGCATCGTGTGCCCCCATGGGGTGTTCGTCCAGGGAAACGAGGTTGCAGAACTCCGGTATCCTGAGCGGTGCATCGAGTGCGGGGCATGTCAGCGGAATTGTGCCTTCGGGGCGATCAGCGTGCGCACCGGCGTAGGATGCGCAGCAGCCCTGATGTTGGAGGCGCTGCGTGGCAGGAAGGGCAGCTCCTGTAGCTGCGACGGACAGCCTCTGTGCTGCTGTCCGTCCTGATCAGACTGCGGACCGCAAAGCATGGAACGAGGGCACGTGCCAAGGAGGTCTCTGGGGGCAGGAAGCGGCTTCCGCTTCATGGTGCGAGCGCTGCGGCATCGCAACTTTCGGCTGTACTTCGCCGGGCAGGGCGTCTCGCTCATCGGTACTTGGATCCAGCAGACGGCGATGGGCTGGTTGGTCTACCGGCTCACCAACTCGCCTTTCCTGTTGGGGGTCGTGGGGTTCACCGGCATGGCGCCTGCCCTGCTTTTCACTCCCTTGGCAGGGGTACTCGCCGACCGCTTTGACCGGCGGAAGTTGCTGATCCTCACGCAACTTCTGGCTATGGTGCAAGCGCTGGCCTTAGGCGTCTTGGCCCTCACGGGAGTGGTGGCTTTTTGGCAGATCGTGCCGCTGAGCCTGTTCATCGGCATTGTGAATGCTCTGGACGCGCCCACGCGCCAGGCCTTTGTCTTGGACCTTGTGGAACGCAGGGAGGACCTGGCAAACGCGATTGCGCTGAACTCCTCCATGTTTAATGGGGCGCGCCTCATCGGGCCGTCAATAGCGGGACTGCTCATCGCGGCCACGGGGGAGGGCCTCTGTTTTGTCATCAATGGGCTGAGTTTCCTGGCCGTGGTTGCGGCGCTACTGGCCATGCACGTGCGGCCGGGGCGGACAGCCACGCGGGGTGAGTCCATCCTGCGCGGTTTGGTGGATGGCGTGCGCTATGCTGCGCGCACAGAGCCCGTCCGCGCGATTTTGCTCTACCTGAGCATTGTGAGCTTTGCGGGGATGCCGTACCCGGTGTTGCTGCCGATTTTTGCTCGTGACATTCTCCGCGGGGGCCCGCACACGCTGGGGTTTCTCATGGCCTCTGCTGGTATCGGCGCGCTACTCGGCGCCCTGACACTTGCCGGGCGCAAGACCGTCGTGGGACTGGGGCGCTGGATTGTGCGCGCCACCTGCGCGTTCGGGGCCGGCCTGGTGGGGGTCGCGTTGTCGCGTGTGGCCTGGCTTTCCTATGGACTGATGGTAGTCGCCGGCTTCGGCATGATGGTGACGATGGCCTCCTGCAACACCATGGTGCAGACCATCGCTGACGATGACAAGCGCGGCAGGGTGATGAGTCTGTACACCATGGCCTTCATGGGGATGGTGCCGCTGGGCAGTCTGCTCGCCGGCGCGGTAGCCAGTCGTGTGGGTGCACCAGCTACTCTTGCCGCCAGCGGCGGATGCTGCATTCTGCTAGCGCTGGTGTCGTACTCGCACCTCCCCCGCCTGCGCAAGGTCATACAACCCATCTACCTCAGGTTGGGGCTGGACACAGGGGCAGCCGTAGTTGTGGATACGGGAGGCCGCACTGGCGAAGGGAGGTGAGCGTTGTGTTGTCGCGAAGGGGATTCCTCGCCACATGTGCCGCGTTTTGTGTGGCGAGACTGGGGAAACTTGGCGGGCCCGCGCTCGCAATGTTCCTGCCTGGCGGGTGCAGGAACCGTGGCAGAGGTGACGAGAGCTCAGAGGAATGGCGACCTGCCTACCTGGAGCTTCATCGGAGCGGGGAACTGGCTGCCCGGGCGGAGAAGCTGTGGCAAGTCATGCGTAGCTGCCGTCTCTGCCCGCGCCAGTGTGGGGTGAACCGGCTGGAAGGGGAACGCGGCTTTTGCCGTGCATCTGCCGAGTTGCAGATAGCCTCCTTCCATCCGCATTTCGGCGAAGAGCGGCCACTGGTCGGCAGGGGTGGCTCAGGAACAATCTTTTTCAGTAACTGTGGCCTGCGCTGCGTTTTCTGCATCAACTGGCAGATTAGCCAGGAAGGGGAGGGCGAAGTCAGGCAGATCGCTGAACTGGCGAAGATGATGTTGCGGCTGCAAGAGATGGGGTGCCACAACATTAACGTGGTGACGCCCACGCACTATGTGGCGCACATCCTCAAGGCGCTGGACATCGCCGCGGCGCAGGGCTTGCGCTTGCCGCTGCTGTACAACACGTGCGGCTGGGAGCGGCTGGAGATTTTGCGGCAACTGGACGGCATCGTCGATATCTACCTGCCGGATTTTAAGTACGCCGACGGTAAGATGGCTGCCAAGTACTCCAGCGGAGCGGAAAGCTACCCTGAGGTGACCAAGGCAGCGCTCTTGGAGATGCATCGCCAGGTGGGTGTGGCCCGACCTGGCCCCGACGGACTGATCCGCCGCGGCCTGATGATTCGCCACCTGGTGATGCCCAATCGTGTCGCGGGTACCAAGGAAGTGGTGGAGTGGATCGCTGCTAATCTGCCCAAGGATACTTATGTGAACATCATGTCGCAGTATCGGCCCATGTACAAGGCCTTTTCCTACCCAGAGATTGCGCGGCGCCTCACCGTCGAGGAGTACCGAGAGGCGGTCGCGTGGGCCCGGGAGGCAGGACTGACCAACCTCGACATCCAGGGGCTTGCATGGGTGGAGTGATGAGACGGCCACCGCAAACAATTGACTGGCCGACTGCTGCCCCCGGCGGGCAAGGCTTTTGTGCCAGCAGGCGCAAGCGCACGGCAAGGCGTCGCTCGTGGGGAGGGCGGGCGCCGGGGGTACCTCGGCATGGAGGCCATGATGGCCGCTGACCTTTGGTTCCTTTATCGGCAAATGCTGCGCAGCAGGCGCCTTGAGGAGGAGATCAAACGCCTCTGGGAGCAGGGCAGGATCTCGGGGGAGATGCATCTCGGCATCGGCGAAGAGGGCGTGGCCGCAGGTGTGGTGACCCACCTGCGCGAGGGAGATGCTATGGCCCTGGACCATCGTGGTACGCCGGCGCTGGTGGTGCGAGGTGTTGACTTGGTGGAGCTCCTGCGGGAGATGCTCGGCGACCCCCGCGGGTTATGTGCGGGCAGAGGTGGGCACATGCACCTCTTTTCTCGGGAGCATCTTGCCGCCAGCACCGGCATTGTGGGCGCCGGTGCCCCTCTGGCCGTGGGCTTTGCCTTGGCCGCGCAGCTCCTCAGGCCGGAGCGCGTGGCAGTGGCCTTTTTCGGCGATGGGGCGATGAACCAGGGGATGCTCCTTGAGTCGCTCAACCTGGCGGTGGTGTGGAGACTTCCTGTGGTCTTTGTCTGCAAGCACAACGCCTGGGCCATCACCACCAAGAGCGACATGGTGACGGGCGGTGACCTGGTGCAACGGGTGCAAGGATTTGGCATGCCGGCCGCCACGGTCGATGGCACGGATGTGGAGGCTGTTTGGGAGGTGGCAGGAGAGGCCATCACGCGAGCACGGCGCGGGGACGGTCCGCAGTTCCTGCTGGCGACCTGCCCGCGGCTCGAAGGTCACCTGTTGGGAGTGGCGTTGCACGACCCGGCACGATTGCTTGACATGGCGTCCCCAACGCTCCGCGCCATCACGGGGCGCAAAGGGGCTGGCAGAGGCAAGCGGGCGACGGCGCTCACGACCCTCTTGGCTTTAGTGGCCAAGGCAGCCGCCCCACGCGCTCACCGTGGGCGTGACCCGGTGGCGAAGACCAGGGCTAAGCTCATTCACGAGCCGCGTCGCCTGCGCGCACTGGAGGAAGAGGTGGAGAAAGAAATCAAGGGTGCGGTTGCCTTGGCCGTCGGGCAGCGCGGAGGGGGTAGGCAGCAATGAAGACCATCGGTTTCTCCGAAGCCATAGATGCCGCCCTGGCACAGGCAATGGCCGAGGACGAGAGGATCGTGCTCATAGGCGAGGACGTGCACACCATCCACCTGGAGCTCTATGTGCGCTTTGGCGAGCGGCGCGTACGGCCCACACCCATCAGTGAGGCGGCGTTTGTGGGGGCAGCTGTTGGCGCGGCTATGGCTGGACTACGTCCGGTGGTCGAGGTGATGCTCGTGGACTTTGTACCTGTGGCGGCGGACGCGCTGGTCAACCACGCGGCAAAGATCGAGGCTATGTCGGGCGGCAAGTGGCCTGTGCCGCTCGTGGTACGCGCCACCTGCGGCGGTGGTTACGGTGACGGCGGCCAACACGAGCAGAGCCTCTGGGGATGGCTTGCCCACATCCCGGAGTTGGCGGTGGTCGTGCCTGCAAACCCCTTGGATGCGGGCAGCCTCATGCTCGGCGCCCTGGCCCACGGGAGGCCTGTGGTGTTTCTCGAACACAAGATGCTCTCGGAGAGGTGGCTGGACTTTCTGGCAGGCGGGAGTCGGGCAACAGTGCACTTCGACGTGCCCAAGGCCGGGGCCCAGGCAGAAGCGCCGAGGCGATGGAAACCCTCGGCGCTGGGCAAGGCTGCGGTGCTAAGGGGAGGAGAAGACCTGACCATTGTCACTGTTGGCCTTGGTGTGCATCAGGCCTTGCAAGCTGCCTCAGCCCTCGCGGAACAGCGCGTGTCGGCAGGTGTGGTCGACCTCAGGTGCGTCAGACCGCTCGATCGAGAAACGGTGATTCGCCAGGTGCAGCGCACCGGCAGGCTGCTGGTGGTGGACGAGGACTACAAGGAGTTCGGTCTTTCGGGCGAACTGGCGGCCACGGTTCTGGAACCAGGACTTGCCCCACGATTTGCCCGCGTGTGCACCGAGGAGACCATCCCATATGCGCGGGCTCTGGAGACTCGGACTCTGCCCTCTGTGGAGCGAATCATATCGGCAGCGGAAAAGCTGATGTCCTGAGCGATGTGGTTGCGGGGTCTGGTCTGCTATGGTTGTTGCGTTCAGGCAGAGGGAGAAAGGAAAAGAGTGATGCAAGGAGTTGCTCATACGCTGGTGACGACGAGAATGGGCACTGTGGCCGTAGTCTGGCAGGAGAGTGCACGAGGTCCGCAGGTGCTCAGAATCTTTTTGCCTCAAGAGGAGCGTGCAGCCCGGCAGGCGGTGTTTGCTACGTATCCGGGCGCTGAGCACCGGCATTGTGCCCAGATAGATGAGCTGGGCGGCGCACTCGAGCGTTTCCTCCGTGGCGAAGAGATCCGGCTCCCGCTTGAGCTGCTGGCCTTGGACCGCTGTTCCCCGTTTCAAAAAAGCGTTCTCCTTGCCGACTGGCAGATTCCTCGCGGTTGGGTCAGCACCTACGGCGCTATTGCCCGGCGTGTGGGGCGTCCTGGGGCAGCACGCGCCGTGGGAAGAGCCTTGGCGTGCAACCCCTTCCCGTTGGTCATTCCCTGCCACCGGGTGATTGCCGCGGATCGGAGCTTGGGTGGATTCCAGGGGGGACTGGCGGTCAAGCGGGCCTTGCTGGAGCTGGAGGGGGTGCCCTTTGACGGCGATGGCCGGGTGCTTGCGGCGCGTGTGTCTGTGTAGTCTGCACAGCTTCTGCATCGCGATGAGGAGTGGCGAGGATGAAGATTCGTTGTTGGGGCGCACGAGGGTCGATTCCCGTATCTGGGAGTGAGTATTTGCGCTTTGGGGGGAGCACCACCTGCTTGGAAATTCAGACGGCCGACGGCCAGACGGTCATCGTGGATGCTGGTTCAGGCATCCGGCGCCTGGGCCACCAGCTCCAAGCGCACGGTGAGAAGAGCTACCACCTGCTCCTCACCCATGTCCATTTGGACCACGTGCTGGGTCTGCCTTTTTTCCGTCCGGTCTACGACGAGGAGGTAGCCCTGCAAGTCTACGGTTGCCCCTTTGAGCGGAGTTCGATGCAGGACCTGTTGGCCGAGACCTTGCGCGCCCCGACTTTTCCCGTGGAGCTCAGCATGTTCAAGGCGCACATGTCTTTTCACAGTGTGGACACCCAGCCTTTTCTGATCGGCTCAATGCGCGTGAGCCCCATCTATCTGAGCCACCCGAACCGGGGAGTGGGTTACAAGTTCGAGGAAGAGGGACGGGCACTGGTCTTCTTGACCGATAATGAGCTGTCGTACCGCCACCCCGGGGGGCTTGAGTTCGATGCGTACGTCCAGGCCTGCATGGATGTGGACCTCCTCATCCACGATGCCGAGTTTACGCCCGAGGAATACGCGTACCGGACCAAGTGGGGACATTCCGCCTTTACCGATGCCCTGCGCCTGGCAATGGAAGCCAAGGTGAAGGCCTTTGGTCTCTTCCACCATAACCAGGACCGCACCGATCACGCCCTCGAGCAGATAGTCGAGGAGTGTCGGCGCATTGTTCGGGACGTGGAGCCACGGCTTTCCTGCTTTGCGGTGTATGAGGGGATGGAGATCGCCATGGGTTCAGTTGGTGGAACGTCTCCTGATGGCTGCGCGTGAGCCTGTGCCCAGCTCCTGGCCGCGTGTGGCCCTGCTTGCCTTGGGCGCCTGCGTGCTCTGGTCCACGGCCTTTGTGGGGGTGAAATACGGTTTGGGCTTCGCGCGTCCCCTGTCGTTTGCGGGCATGCGCTTTGTGCTCTCCGGGGTGCTCCTCTTGCCGTTGGTCAGAGGACAACGGCAGGCCTTGGCCGAGCTGCGCCGCGGCCTGCGGACGGTGCTTTTGGTGACGCTCTTTCAGTCAGTGTTGCTGTACGCCTCATTCTTCGTGGGCATGACGCTGGTGTCTGGGGCGCTGGGCGCCATCGTGGTGGGCTCCTCGCCACTGGTCGCCGCAGTGGTGGCCCACTTTGCCATGGACAACGATGAGATGACCCTTCCCAAAGCGGCGGCAATCGCCGGTGGGATGATAGGCGTTTGCATCATTAGCCTGAGTCGTCAACCATGGACTGCAGCCGGGCTGCGTGAGCTGCTTGGTGTCGTGTTGCTGGTGCTTGGGGCCGTCTTCTCTGCGGTGGGCAATGTGCTGGTGGCTCGGGACAGACGGCGCATCCACCCGGTGGTGCTGAGCGCGGCGCAGTTCCTGCTGGGGGGTGCGGTGCTGACCGCCGTGTCGCTTCCCATCGAGGGCCCGCCGCGGCTGGCTCTGCCGTGGGCCTTCTGGGGCACTCTGTTCTATCTGGCCCTGCTCTCTGCGGTCGCTTTCTCGATTTGGTTTTCGCTTCTCGCTATGCCCGGAGTAAAAGTCTCGGAGCTAAACCTGTGGAAGTTCGTCATTCCGGTGTTTGGTGCGCTGTTCAGCTGGCTGCTGCTGCCCGGGGAGAAGCCAGAACCGCTCACGGTGCTGGGCATGCTGTGCGTGGCCTGCTCGGTGCTGGCTTATGGGCTGACGGTGGCGCGACGGGGCTCCGCCGAGGTGGTCGCAAGTCCGCCACCGGCGGCCGGATGACGGACGAACGAAATGTCGAGGAGTGCTTTTATGCCGGAGGATCCAATCGCTCGTTTCAAACAGGAGAGGCAACTACTCAACGACGTCGTCATGAAATACGCCGGCCTGGCCATGAGGCGCTTCTACAGCCTGGACGGGCAGGTCTATCGACAAGGGGCGCTGCCAGCGCGGATGAAGGAACTCATGGGACTGGTTGCCTCCTTAGTGCTGCGCTGTGACGACTGCGTAACCTACCATCTCATTCGCTGCCACGAAGAGCAGCTGAGCAATGAGGAGGTCGAGGAGGCATTGGCCATCGGCCTGGTGGTTGGCGGTTCGATTACCATCCCGCACCTGCGGCGGGCACTGCGCTGCTGGGACGAGCTGCAGCAACGGCCGTCAAGCGCCGGGACGCCCCCGCTGCCGCAGCATCTGGCATCCCTGCTCCGCACCATCGCTACCATCCTGGAGTGGCCGACCGAGAGGAAGCGGAAGCTGCAGGCCATATGCAGCCTCCTCAAGGACCAGGTCGAACACTACGACTGGGTGGGTTTCTACCTTGTGGAAGACGAGCCTGGCCTGTTAGTGCTTGGACCGTTCGCCGGCGCACCCACTGAGCATGTGCGTATCCCCTTCGGCAGAGGGGTCTGTGGACGCGCAGCGGCCGAACAGCAGACAGTGGTGGTGCAAGACGTGGCAAAGGAGCAGAACTATCTGGCCTGCAGTGTAGATGTTAAGTCGGAGATCGTGGTGCCGCTCCTGAGAAACGGGCAGGTGCTTGGCGAGTTGGACATCGATTCCCACAAATTGGCCGCCTTCGGCGAACACGATCGGCGCTTTCTCGAGGCGGTGGCCGAGCTCGTTGTGCAGGCTTGGGACTGAGAAGCGGAGGGTTGCGTGCGAAGGGCCCCTGGGCGAATGACGCGCGTGGAGAAGCCTTGTTGTTGCGGGGTCCGTGGCATTCTCTCCATCTCCCAACTGTTGGGCCTTGCCCTAGCCCTCCTCGGTTGGGGGGACCCGGTGCATGGCCAGGGCTCACTGTTGCTGATGGGTGGCGGAGACGATCGGCGAACGTGGGCCGACCCGGTCTTTCGGTGGTTTGTCCAACAGGCCGACTCCGGCAAGATCATCAACATCGATGTGGACGAGACGGCTGCCAGTTACGCGTCTACCTTCAAAGCATGGGGCGCGGCCGCGAGCAGCCACCCCTTGCAAATCGCCACGCGGGCCAGCGCCAATGACTCCGCCACCTACCGCGAGCTGGTTTCCGCCTCGGGCATTTTCATCGAGGGCGGCGACCAGTGGGACTATGTCTCCACCTGGAAGGGGACTCTGGTGGAGAAAGCCATCGAGGAGGTGTTTGCCCGGGGCGGCGCCATAGGGGGGACCAGCG
Organism: Calditrichota bacterium; assembly: GCA_014359355.1. NCBI lineage: Bacteria > Pseudomonadati > Calditrichota > Calditrichota bacterium. Next base: position 12,899 of record JACIZP010000379.1, read on the forward strand.
CCGGCCTTGCAGTCTTGGGCGAGGTAGTGTTCGATGCCGCTTATGGTACCGCCTATCCCGAATACGCCGCCTACAACCCTTACTATGCGCGCATTCACTTTACCGACGACTTTCTGGACATTCTCTCGGGCGTGCTCACGGATTCGCATTTTCAGACCCGTGCCCGGCTCGGGCGGCTGGTCCCCATGTTGGCACGGCGCATCCAGGATTACGCACAGCCTGACTTGATGGGCATAGGGGTGGATGAAAGCACTGCGCTGTGCGTCAATCCGGACCTCACCGCCGTGGCATACGGGGTGGGCTCGGTGACAATTCTCTACCGCAGCGAGAATTCGCGCATCGTCTGCGAGCCGAACCGCCCGGTGACGTTCACCGACATCTGCTTTGACCAGCTCGTCTGGGGAGCCGTCTACGACCTCCGCACCCGCACCCTCATTGACCCAGGGCCGTATTTGCAACCATTGGCCGGTCCGGCGCAGCCCAGCGCTTTTACGCCCCTGCTCCTCTACGGCGGGGCGGACAGCACTGCCGAGATGGGTGAGGTGGTCATCACCAACCTCACCAGCGGCGAGGACAACGCTTTCTATGGACGCCTTGGGCAAAGACCTGGTCGCGGACTTGTGCCACAGGCGGTGATTATCCCCAAGGTGTGGAATAACCGCACTTTTGCTCCCAATCGCATTGTTGGTGGCCAGTGGGGCGCGGCAACCCACCCGGGCTACACTGCGCTCTTTCTGGGCGATAACAGCACGTGCGCCATCGACGCAAGCGGCACCATGACGGTGGAGGTGCTGGCCTATGTGCTGGACACATCTACCGCCACCCACGCCGGCGTGCCGCGCGGGACGAATGTGCCAGGGATCGTAGGGGCGCGTCTCCATTTTCTGGCCAGTGGCGACCGCTACGATCTGGCGCGACATGAGGCGGTGACTGCCGTGCGGGCCAAATTGCCACCCTTCCCACAGACGCACCTTCTGGTGTACAACTTCCCGAACCCCTTTTCCAGGCAGACGTGTTTTTCGTACTGGTTGCCGGCCCCGGGAGAGGTGACATTGGAGATGTTCAACGTGCGTGGGCAACAGGTTGGCCGCATGCATGATCAGTGGCAGGAGCCAGGTTGGCACACGATGGAGTGGGAGGCGTCTTTGCCGCGCGGTGTGTATCTTTATCGCCTTGTCACTTCGGCGGGATGTGCCTCGGGCAGGTGTGTGGTGAAATAGGGCACCGGACCCTTTCCCCTGCGGCGAGATGGCGCGACGACCGTTGCACATACTGCTGGTCAATCCGTGGATCCACGATTTTGCCGCCTACGACTTTTGGGCAAGGCCGTTGGGTCTACTGTACGTGGGAGGCGTGTTGCGCAGCGCCGGCTGTAGGCTGTCGCTGGTCGACTGTCTGGACCGCCGCCATCCCGCGGTGGAGGCTATGGTGGGCCGTGTGCGCGAGCGCGGCGATGGCACCGGCAAGTTCTTCCGCCAGCCGATCCCCAAGCCCGCCGTGGTGCAGCATGTGCCGCGGGTTTTCTGCCGTTACGGCATGCCGGTGCAGGTTTTCGCCCGCCAACTCAAAGAACTCGGCAGGCCGGATGCCATTCTGGTGACCTCCGGGATGACCTACTGGTACACCGGCCTTGCAGAAACGGTGGGAATGCTCCGCGAGGCCTTCCCGGGCGTGCCGGTGGTCGTCGGTGGAATCTATGCTACACTCTGTCCGGAACACGCGGAGAAGACTCTGGCGCCCGAGGCGCTGGTGCAAGGGCCAGGCGAGAACGTGGTCGTGGAGGTGCTCAACCGCCTTTGCCATGCAGAGCTTCCCGAGGCTCGTTACGGAAGCCTTGATGAGCTGCCGTATCCGGTCTACGACCTTTATCCAAAGCTGGAGACGGTGGCGGTTCTCACTTCGCGGGGCTGTCCGTACCGCTGCAGCTTCTGTGCATCGGCTCTGTTGGCAGGAAGCTTCGCGCAGCGGGCACCGGAGGCGGTAGTCGCTGAGATTGAGCATTGGCTGAGCCGAGGCGCACGGCACATTGCCTTCTACGACGATGCCCTCTTTTTGCGCGCTGATGAGCACATCAAGCCCCTGTTGGAACTGGTCATTCGTCGCGGCGTCAAAGCGCAGTTTCACACGCCCAACGGGGTACAGCCCAGAGCTGTGGACCGCGAGCTGGCCACACTGCTGCGTCGTGCCGGCTTCGCCACCCTGCGTCTGAGCTTCGAAACGGTGAATGAGGCCAGGCAAGAGGACATGAGCGCAAAGGTCAGCAGCGAGGATCTGGCTCGCGCGCTGGAGGCTTTGGCTCAGGCAGGGTTTCGGCGCCAGGACATCGGCGTTTACCTGCTCATGGGTTTGCCAGGACAAGAGGTCGAGGAGGTGGTGGAGAGCATTTTGTTTGTGGCGCGGCTTGGCGCCAGGGTGTGCCTGGCCTGCTTTTCGCCTATCCCTGGTACGCGTGAATGGCAGCGCGCGGTGGCAAGTGGAGCACTCGCTCCGGACACAGACCCACTGCTCTGCAACGAGTCGGTCTATCCCCTGAGCGATGGCCTGCCAGACTACTGGCGCTTTGTCCGCTTGCGCAACCTTGCCACCGCGGTGAACAGATTTGTGGCTGCAGGCGGACCGATCACCGCCATCCCCCCGAAGGAGGCAATTCTGGAGGAGATCGTGCGTCCGCGCTTCAGGAGCGTGGAGGCATTTCTTCGCAGTCGCTTTTCTGCCGGGGGCAAAATGTGCTTGCAAGGAGAAACGGCGTAACGCTCGTGCGGAACAACAGCGGAGGAGGAGAAAAAGTGCGCACGTGTTGGCTAGTGATCCTGGCACTCGTCTTTGTCGTTGGCTGTGGGCCTCAGCGGCCTGCTCCGGCTGGCCGACAGGTGGTTGCCACCGCCGAGGCGCCCGCGGCCATCGGGCCTTATAGTCAGGGCATCAAGGTGGGGAACATGCTGTTTACTTCGGGGCAAATTCCCATCGACCCGGCCACTGGGCAACTGGTCACCGGCACCATCGAGGAGCAGACGCGGCGTGTGCTGGACAACTTGGGTGCCGTGCTCAAGGCGGCGGGGATGGATTTCGGCGACGTGGTGAGCGCCACCGTGTACATGGACGACATCGCCAACTATCCGCGCATCAATGCGGTGTACGCAGAATACTTTCCCCAGGACCCGCCAGCGCGCTGTGCCATGCAGGTGGCGCGCCTGCCCAAGGGCGCGGCAGTGGAGATTGCCCTGGTGGCCGTCAAGGATTAGCGGATGAGGCGCCTGCAAAGTCTCTGGGTAAAGATCACCTTAGCGGTGGTGGTGCTGGTAGTGGCCATCATGGCTTCGGTGAGCTACTTTTTCAGCTACCGCGAACTGCGTGCGGAAAGGCGCGAGGTTGAAGAGCGCATCGAGCGCCTGGCTAAGCAGACTGCCTCGGTGCGTTTTGCCGAGGCCGAGGGATGGTACGTCTATCAAAGCTACATCGACAATCTCATTCGCGCCGATTTTAGCCGCGACCTTGTCTACATCGCCATCTTCGACGAGCACGACTCCTTGGCTGCCCACGCGTTGAATCGTGACTGGGTGGACTTGGGCGGCCGCGAGCTGCTCAGCAGGGAGGAAGAACGCGAAGTGGTGCGCCTCCTCTCGCAAGGAGCGGTGGCCAAGGAGAGTCGCGAGGACCTGGGGAGCGTACCAGTCCAGATTCGCGACGCTACGCGCTCCTATGGCACGGTGGAAGTTGGCTTTTCCTTGGTGGAGCTGAACAACGCCTTTCGTCGCAAACGCCTGACCAACTTTCTCCTTTTGGCGGTGTTCACTGCCCTGGGCGTGGTCACTTCGGCGGCCATGAGCTACCGCATCGTCACACCGCTGCGCAGGTTGGCCGAGGCGATGCGGCAGATTGCAGGGGGCGATTTGAGCCGCGAGGTGCGGGTGCGCGCCGGCGATGAAATCGGCGAGTTGGCCCGCAGCTTCAACACCATGCTCGTAGGGTTGCGCGAAAAGGACGCCATCGAGCGGATGACGCGCGCACTCGGCTTTACCTTCGAACTGCGGCGGGTCACGCAACTGGCCACCGAGGGCATGCAGGCCAGCAGCGGCGCGCGCCGCGCAATACTGCTGGTGAGCGAGGGAGAACTGCCGGGCCGCTTTCGTCCTGCATGGGATTCCTTGCGTGGTGAGCTCGGAGTGGGGGAGCCATGCATTGACCTCAGCCAGGCCCCGGAGCTGCTGAAGCTGACGGAGCCAACCCCGTGGGGTGCCGTGGCTAACAACGGTCCCGCTGCCACTGCGCTGCGGGCTTTGTCGCGGCGTCTGCGGCCAGAACGGTGTGCGCTGCTCGTTCCGCTCTGGGCGCGGGATGCCCTGGTGGGCCTCATGGCCCTGGCACCGCCCAAGGACAAGAATGACTACAGCGCGCGGGACCGGAGCTTCCTGGGGGTTTTGGCAACGCAGACAGGGCTGGCCATCGACAACGCTCTGCTTCACCTCCGCCTGACGGAGCAAGAGAGGTTGCAGCGCGAGATAGAGATTGCCCGCGATGTGCAGAGGAAGTTGCTTCCTCAGACGAAGCCCGCACTGCCCGGTTGGGATGTGGACGGCCTTTGCCTTCCGGCAGCCATGGTGGGAGGAGACTACTTCGACTACCTGGAGCTGGGGCCCAAAAGATTTGGCGTGGTCATCGCGGACGTCACCGGCAAAGGTACCTCGGCCGCTTTTTACATGGCAGAACTCAAAGGCATTGTGGTTGCCCTGAGTACCGCGTATGCGTCTCCCGCGCGGCTGTTGTGTGAGCTCAACCGCAAGCTGCGCAGGAGGCTTGACCCTCGGGTCTTTGCGACCGTGGCTTATGGCATCATCGAGCTTGAGAGCGGAAGGCTTCGCCTGGCGCGCGCCGGCCACGACCGGGTTTTGCTCCGCCGCGCCAACGGGCAGGTCGAAGCTCTGTTGCCGCCGGGCATTGCCGTTGGCCTGGCCGACTCATCTGTTTTCGATGCAAACATCAAGGAGTGCGCCACCCAGGTCCACCCCGGCGATACTTTGGTCTTTTACACTGACGGCGTCACCGAGGCGATGAACGAGCAGCACGAGCAGTTCGGGGAGCAGACGCTGTCCGAGCTGGTGGCGCATGCCCCTATGGGCGGCGCCGAAGACCTGCGCAAACTCGTCCTCCGCCGGGTGCGCAGGTTCGCGGGCCGTGCCGCACAGCACGACGACATTACGCTTGTGGTGGTGAAACGCCTTCCCGCTCAAGCCTGACAGGGACATTTGCTGAGAGGCGGCTGGGGTGATCCTCCGGCGCAGTCGCAAATGGGCAAGAGGACCGGTGCTGCGCGTTCTGGCGCATGCCGGTTTAACCAAGGAGGTGCTCGGTGCGTGAACATAGGTTTCAGATGAGAGTGGTTCTGTTCGGCCTGCTTCTGCTTGCGGCCCTATGCAGCAAAGAGCCGCAGCCACGCAAGATAAAGCTTGCTGAGCCGACCGAACCCTCGCAGCCAGGGATGCGCCGCCGCACTGAGGCGACTGTGGAATTGGCAAGTGGTGAGCGCAAGACGATTCTGGTCACCTACTTCGACAACCTGACCGGCGACCGCGACTTAGACTGGCTCCGGGCAGGCATTACCGACATGCTCATTGCCGACCTTTCGCAGTCGCATCAGCTGACGGTCGTCAGTCATGAAGGGTTGGTCAACATCCTGCGGCGCCTTGGCAAGGAGGACTATGCCTCGGCGGACGTGCGCGTGGCCGCCCTTGTGGCCCGCGAGGCGCAGGCAGAGGCATGGCTCACCGGGAGTCTACAGAAGCGGGGCGACTCGCTGCGCATCGAGGCCAAGCTTTATGACGCCCAGCGCGGCGAGCTCCTCAAGAGCGACTCGGTCTCCGGTGCTGGTTTGGAACGCGTCTTCACCATGGTGGACGAGCTGACGCGCAAGGTAAAGGAGGGCCTGCAGCTTTCCCTGCGCGAGGCGCGAGAGCGCGCCCTCACCGTGTCCGACGTCACGACCAGCTCCGTGCTTGCCTATCGCCATTACATCGCCGGCTTTGACCAGCAGAACAAGCTCTACTTCCAGGAGGCGATGGCCGAGTTCCAGAGGGCCATCGAGCTGGATTCAGCATTTGCCTCCGCCTACTTGCAATTGGCTTATTGCCACGGGGCATTGGGCCAACAACAGGCGGCACTGCAGGCCTTAGCCGCGGGAGTGCGGCACGCAGATCGAGCCTCAGAGAAAGAGCGGGTGCGCCTGCTGGCACTCTATCACATGCTCACCGGCAACGTCGGCGAAGCCTTCCAGCTCCTGGAGCGCGCGATTCCGGAGGTTCCCTATGACAAGATGCTGCACTTCCAACTCGGCTCCTGGAGCTATGGCATAGGCTGGTACGAGCGGGCCATCGAGGAACTGGAAAAGACCCTTGAGATCGACCCAAAGTTCAAGTTGGCCTACAACACGCTGGCCTACTCCTATGCCCGTTTGGGAAGGTATGAACAAGCTGCCGCTGCCATGAAGCGCTACGCAGAGCTGGCACCAGAAGAGCCCAATCCCTTCGATAGCATGGGTGAGATTTACCTCATGATGGGCGAGAACAAGAAGGCTCTGCACTTGTTCCGCAAAGCGCTCAGGATCAATCCCAAATTCTATCACAGTGCCCGTCACGCAGCGATCGTCCACTTTGAGATGGGGAACTATGAGCAGGCGCAGGAGTTCCTCCAGGCCTTCCAGGCAGTGGCACCAACTGCTGAGTTGCAGGCGGATGCCCACCTTCTCAGTGCGGCGATCTGCGGGCTTCAAGGACGGGAGGAGGAGGCATTGGCCCACCTCGACTCAGCGCGAGGGCTCGACCCGCTGTCGATCGCGCGGCCTTACGTAGCGCGCACGCTGCAAATGGACGCTGCCACCGTCAAGCGCTACGAGGACGAATGGTTCGCCGACGTGGAGGAGCACATTGACGAGGTTATGGAAGATCCCAATCTCCTCCTGTCGAGCGTGGTCATGGCGCTCCGTTTCGACGTGCACACGCGGGAACTTGCTGAGCTGGTGGCGCAACGCATGGCTGGCGGTGGAAGTGCCCACATGCCAATTGCCCTGGCTGCCGTCCAGCCGATGATGATCTACCTTGGGTACGTGCGAGAGATGGCAAAAAGAAGCCACGAGTTTGACCCAAGGATGCTCGCCTATGCACCAGACTTGGGCGCCCTGTACTGGCTGGCCTACGAAAAGGCACTCGGCAACTCTCCTGCCTCAAACGACGACCTACTTACTTGGACGCACGGGTATGCCGATTTCGCCTCGCGGAGCGGCAATCGCTCCTACGAGCTGGGGGCAAAGCTTTGCGCGGCGCTGGTGCATCGGCGGCGGGGCGAGGCAGAACAGGCGCAGGCGATTCTGCGGGAGAGTGGCTTTCCGGGGGAGGCTCACTGGCTTGTGCTCGGCCCCTTCGCAGGGACAAACGGGTTCAATCGCCGTTTCATCGACGAGAAAGCGACCAGTTTTGCTCCGACCGTCCGCTACGGGAAACAGGTGCTGACATGGCGAGTAGCAGAGGATGACCTGCCAGATGGCTTTGTCGATCTCTGGGCCATGCTCAGGAAGCCTTCACAAGGGGTGGCCTATGCGCGCGTGGAGTTCAGCGTGCCCACTGCCAGACAGGCCACCCTTCGCTTCGGTTATCGCGCAGGCCTCAAGATCTGGCTCAACGGAAGGTTGGTCTGGTACCAAAACGGCTCCGACCGGGCAAGCATCGATGGTTGGACCCTGCCCGTGCGCTTGCAGGCGGGGCGCAACGTCGTTCTGCTCAAGAGCACGCAGCGCATCGGCGAATGGGGCTTCTACTTCCGCATCACTGATGAGACGGGGGAAGGGTTCAGCGACCTTGAATACCTCACTCCTTAAGGCGGCCCCACACATCACAAAGAAGGAAAACCTACCAACCGGCTCTAAGACTGAACCTGTGCAGCGTTGAGCTTCTGCAGCGCCTCCTGCTCAATGGCTTTGGCACGGGGGTGCTCGTCTTCGCGGGCGACGGCGCGCTGGAGCGCCGGGATTGCCTGCCGGTCGCCGATTTCGCCCAGGGCTCGCGCTGCGCGCAGCCGCACCACCCAATCGTCGCCGTTGAGCGCCTCAATGAGCGCGGGCACTGCCTTCGCGCCAAAGTTGCGCAGGGCGTCCTCGGCGCTCTGGCGCACCGTCCAGTTCTGGTGGCGCAAGGCAGCGAGCAATGGCTGAATGGCGCGCTCTTCGCGGATGTTTCCCAGCAGCCGGGCCGCCTGGGTACACACTTGCCAGTCGGGGTCGGATAGCGCACTCAAGGCCGCGTCCACGGCGGCAGTCGAAGAGATGCCAGTCCAGCGGATAGTGCGCAAG
>JACIZP010000380.1 GCA_014359355.1 Calditrichota bacterium
TTGCCTGTCACCTTGACCTGTGCGGCATTGACCACCACTACAAAGTCGCCCACGTCCATGTGCGGGGTGTAAATGGGCTTGTGCTTGCCGCGCAAGACCCGTGCGATCCTGCTGGCCAGACGTCCCAACACCTGGTCGGACGCATCCACCAGGTACCACTTCTGCTCGATGTCCTTCTTTTTCGGCACGAACGTTTTCAAGCTTTGCTACCTCCTCCCTGTTCAAAGAGCTTTGAAAGGTATTAAAAACGCTCCAAAGAAGCAAGACCTTTTTTCATTTTTCCCGGCTTGCCTGCGAGCTGATCATTGCCTTAGCGCTCAGCGCACCAGAACAGCCCCTTGTTGCACAGGGCACGCACCCGACCACGCAACTTCCAGCCGTGGAACGGCGTGTTGCGGCACTTTGACTGCAAACGGTTGCGATCCACCACCCACTCGCTCTGCGGGTCGATGAAGCTCAGATTTGCCCTGGCCCCCTTAGCAATCTTCACTTGCTCAAGGCCCAGAGCGGCGCGTGGTCCCACGCTCATGGCCTTGAGCGCCTGGGCGAGGCTCAACACCTTGCCCTCCACCAGCTCGCGCAGGACCAGTCCCAAGCTGGTCTCCAGGCCGATGATGCCAAACGGGGCCGCCGCGAATTCCACGTCTTTTTCCTCGATGGCATGCGGCGCATGGTCGGAGGCGATGACCTGGATGGTACCATCGCGCAGGCCGGCGCGCAAAGCCTCCACGTCCGCAGCCGTGCGCAGCGGCGGATTCATCTTGGTGTTGGTGTCAAAGCCTGCCACTGCCTCATCGGTCATAGTGAGGTGATGGGGTGTGACCTCGCAGGTGACCTGCACGCCGTCGGCCTGCGCGCGGCGGATGAGCTCTACTGCCCCAGCTGTGGAGACATGCGCGATGTGCAACCTGCCGCCGGTGTACTTGGCTAAAAACAGGTCCCGCGCCACCATGATCTCCTCGGCGATGGCCGGCATGCCGGGCAGACCCAAGTTGGTGGAGACAAAACCCTCGTTCATCACCCCGCCGGCGGTGAGGCTCAACTCCTGGCAGTGGTCGATAACCGGCCGGCCGAACATCCTGGCGTACTCCAAGGCGCGGCGCATCACTACGGCGTTGTGCACAGGGTCGCCGTCGTCAGAAAAGGCCACGGCTCCCGCGTCCACCAGCTCGCCCATTTCCGCAATTTCTTCCCCCTTGCGCCCCTTGGACACGGCAGCGATGGGGAAAAGCTCCACCAGCTGGTCCCGCGCCCGCTCCTTGAGAAAGTCCAGCACCTCCCGCTTGTCGGCAGGGGGTTCGGTATTGGGCATGGGGCAGACGGCGGTGAAACCACCGGCCATGGCTGCCCGACACCCTGTCTCCACAGTCTCTTCGTCCTCACGCCCAGGCTCACGCAGGTGGACGTGCATGTCCAGGAGCCCGGGTACAACGACGGTGCCGCTCACGTCCACCACCTCGCCGTCGAACGAGGCGATCTCCACCTTGCCCAATTCGGCAATGTGTCCGTCGACGATGAGGAGGTCGGCGGGGGTCTCTTTGCCCGTGTCCAAATCGAGCAGGGAGCCGCCTTTAAACAAGACTTTCTGTGCAGGTTTCGGCTGGTTCACGTTGTGCCTCGTGCTGTCACGACCCTTCCAGCGCACCCTGTGCGCCGGCCAGCAGGTAGAGCACGGCCATGCGCACGGCCACGCCGTTGGTCACCTGGTCAAGGATTACCGAGAACTCGCTATCTGCCAAGTCGCTTTCGATTTCCACGCCGCGGTTAATCGGGCCCGGATGCAGAATGGTAATGTCCTTGCTGGCGCGTTCCAGCCGACGGCGGGTCACGCCGAAGCGCGCGTGGTACTCGCGCAGGGAGGGGAAAAGCCCGGCAGCCTGGCGTTCGCGCTGAATGCGCAGCACGTTCAAGGCATCCGCCCAGGCGATGGCCTCGTCTATGTCGTGGGTCACCGCCACCCCCCAGCGCTCGGCCTCTACCGGCATCAACGTGGAGGGGCCGCATAGGAGCACCTCGGCGCCCATGGCGCGCAGGCCGTGCAAATTGGAGCGCGCCACCCGGCTGTGTTCGATATCCCCGACAATGGCCACCTTCAGCCCCTCCAGGCGGCCGAACTTGTGGCGGAGGGTCATCATGTCCAAGAGCCCCTGCGTGGGGTGCTCGTGGCAACCATCGCCCGCATTGATGACCGAGGCCTCAAGGCAGCGGCTCAAGAAGTGCGGCGCCCCGGCTGCGCTGTGCCGGATCACCACCATATCCACCTTCATGGCCTCGATATTGCGCGCCGTGTCCTTCAAGGTCTCGCCTTTGAGCACCGAGGAAGTGGCCGCCGAGAAGCTGACCAGGTCCGCGGAAAGCCGCTTCTCCGCCAGCTCGAAGGAGAGTCGCGTGCGCGTAGAAGGCTCAAAAAAGACGTTGGCCACCGTGACCGCCCGCAGGGTAGGGACCTTGGGAATGGGACGTTCCAACACTTCGCGGAAGGTCTCGGCCGTGTCCAAGATGAGGGTGAGCTCCTCGCGGCTCATCCCTTCGAGTTCCAAGAGATGCTTGCGGCGGAACTCCATCCTACTTGCCCTCCTCGGCGGCAATCAACAGCACGCTGTCTTCGCCATCTTGCTCCTTGAGACGCACTTGCACCTCTTCACCGATGGAGGTGGGCACGTTCTTGCCCACATAGTCGGCGCGAATGGGAAGCTCGCGGTGGCCGCGGTCCACCAGCACGGCCAACTGCACCGTGGCCGGCCGACCAAAGTCCATGAGCGCGTCCAAAGCGGCGCGGGCCGTCCGACCGGTGTAGAGGACATCGTCCACCAGCACCACGTTCATGTCGTCGATCTCGAAGGGGATGTCGGTGCCGCGCACCATGGGGATCTTGCGGCGAAAGTCGTCGCGGTACATGGTGATGTCCAGCGTGCCCAAAGGGATGCGCTTGCCCTCCAGGGCCTCGATCTTGCGCACGATGCGCGCCGCCAACGGCGCGCCACGCGTGCGGATGCCCACCACGGCCAACTTTTCCGTGCCGCGATTGCGCTCCAAGATCTCGTGCGCCAGGCGCGTGATGGTGCGCTCCAGCCCCTGTTCGTCGATGAGCTCTGCTTTGACCTTTTGCTCTGGCATCTTCCCTTCCTGCGCACAAAAAAAGCCTCGGCGAGAACGCAACAAGGCTTTGCACACATCTCCAGGCCCTTGCCGATCTCACGGGATTGGCTTAAAGGGAGCAATTTTGCTGCGCAATTATAGTCAATTTCCGTGACATTGTCAACCTTTTTTCGCAGATCGCGCAAAGGACGCCAAGACCTTCCTGGGATAAGAAAAAGCCGGGGTGGACACCTTACACACTCCGCAGCGGTTTTCGCCTCCCTCGCGCACTTGCCGCGGACAAAGATTCACGCAAAGGACGCAAAGCAGCTCCAG
>JACIZP010000381.1 GCA_014359355.1 Calditrichota bacterium
CTTACCTTGAGCGTCCGCCTCGCCCTGCCAAGAGCACACGGAAGGGAGTAAAGGCCTTCCTCTTCAACCGGGTGCTGTGTCCGGTGTTCATGCTTCTCCCGCAGGCCTGGGGCAAAGCGATCGGTTGGCATTTGGTGCTGCGCGGCAGCAAGTAGCCAGCGCATTCTTGTGCCGAGGTCTGTCTGGAGGCGGTCGCCAGGCGGACCTCGCCCGTTGCGCGCGGTCGCTTCCGCATTCTTTCCCTCCTCGAAGTCCGGTGCGGCACCACATTTTTGTCTTGACAATCTCTGGAAAAATGCTATCTTAGAGCGGCGCAAGATTGCTCCTGTCCCTACTTGTGAGGAGGGTGCATATGGCAGAGCGAATTCGCCTCGGCACGGGGTTTAACACCTCGTTCAAAGTGCTCCATGCCTGGTTTGGCCAGTTTCTGGTGATGGGCCTGCTCTACTTGGCTGTTCTGGGCATCGCAAAGAGCTTCTGGGCCCTCTTACCGTTTTCCCTGCCCTTGCTGTTTGCCATGCTCTTCGTGCTCAAACCTGGGTTCGACTGCGGTCTGACCTACGCCGCGCTGCGCGCTCACGACGAGGCAGGTCCTGTGCAGATTGGCGACCTCTTCCGTGGGTTCGATTACCTGAGCAGCGCGGTGCCCGCGGCCATTGTGGTGGCTCTTTTCCAGGCGGCGGCAGCTCTCCCCGGGGGCGCTATGCTCGCCGGCGGCATCGTCGTGCTGGCAGTTGAAGGGCCAACCGCAGTCGGCGTGTTGCTCATCGTCCTCGGCTCGGTGGTGCTGCTGGCAGGAATAATCGTTGTGAGCACCTTTTACGTGTTCGTGCCCCAGGCCATCGTCGACACCAAGGCTGGCTTTTGGGAGTGCATGGAGGCGAGCCGCAAGTTGGCCTTTGCCGAATTCTGGGGTGCGCTGGGGACGCTGATCTTGAGCGTGCTCATGGAAATCGTAGGGTTCCTGTTTTGCTGCGTGGGGATTTTCTACACGCTGCCCTTGCGGTTTGCCTTTGTCACCAGCGTCTACCGGACAGGCGTGGCTATGGCTAAGCCGCCGCGGCCCAGAGGGAGGCAGACCACGAGGAGAACGCGGCCTTAGCTAACGTGGTGCCGCTCTTGGGTGCAGCTGTTCGGCTTTCCCGCAAAAAAAGCGCGGATAGTGAGTCTGGTCACACCCCCCACACCGTTGCGCACGTATTTTGCCGCATGGAGCGAGTGCCAGGCAGGACAGCACCAGACAGCCTTGCAATGGGAGCCGGCCAAAGCCGAAAAGTGGCAGACTTGCCGCCAGTGGCTCAAAACGAGACACCTTTGGGCGGTCCCGGCACACACCGAGCGCTCGCGTAATTGCTGAAGAATCAGCGGCAAGGCGCGGTCGGGTTTTCTTCTTGTTGAGTGGCATTCACTTTGCGGAGAGACTCTGAGGGTTGGCCAGAAATGGAGGTAATCATGGGTTCAAGAAAGATAACAGGGGCCTGCGTCGTGCTGTGGGCGCTGACAGTTCTTTTTGTCCAGCGTGCGTCCGCCCAGGCCGTTAGGGTCACCACGGGATTGTTCACCGACGTGCGCACGTTCTACCTTGCGGACTTGGACCTGACGCGCTCAGGCACTGGCACGCCGATCTTTTGGGCAGAGCTGCGTAACACGAGCCCAGTTGCGCAGCAGATCTACATTCGGGTGCAATTAGCCAGCCAGGAGTTTGGCCTGCTCGCCTGGGGTAAGACAGACACATTTACTCTGGGCCCAGCTGAGGTGCTGCGGCTCGACAATCTGAACCTCGTTCGCGAAGGGGGGCGGTTTTCCTTCGTCGAGTACGATTGGAACCGTCAGGTAGCCACCGAGCTTCAAGACTACCTATTTGCCCACGGCAAGCTGCGACCCGATATCTACACTCTGACCATCGAGGTGTACGACGCATGGTCGACAAGCATGCATGATGACGCCTCTCTGAGCATGGACATCACCAATCCTTCCACGCTTGACCTGGTGGCGCCGGGTGCCCGCGTGGAGGGTGAGGATTTGCCGCTGGTGTACACCATCTGGCCGGTCTTTCTCTGGGAGTCGGACATCGACCTTTTTCGCTTGGTGGTGGCCGAGAAACCCGTGGATGTGCACGTGCCCATCGATGCCAGCCCCGAGCAGATCTTGCAAGACCAGGTAAGGCTGAGCACATACCTGCGCGTGCATCGCGGCCCTGGGGCGCCACCGCCGTCGAGCCCAGATACCGTAGTCGTGCCCTCGACCTTCTTCCAGTACCCCGAGACGGGGGTACTGCCTTTACAGGAAGGGCGCACGTACTTCTGGCGGCTCACCGGCCTTGTGCCTACCTCCGGGACGACCGTGGAGATGGAGAGCGAAATCTGGGGGTTCAAGGTAGCTACCCTCAGCGCGGGGGACACCTCGCCTGAGCATCTCCAGCTTCTCGCGCAGCTCCACTCGCTGCTAGGCGACGAGGTGGCTGAGGCGCTCTTCGCGGCGGGAGGCCCGCTCTATGGCTGCCGTTTCACTGGCCTCGTGCAGGACGGGGAAGGCAGGGCGATGACCGTGGCAGAGTTGGTGAGCCTGGTAAGGCAACTGCAGCAAAGCGGCACCGAGCTTTCCTTCGAAGTGCTGGAACAATAGCCGCGCGGCGTTGAGCAAGTGGTGAGGTGAACGATGTGTCGCAAGAGAGCGGTTTTGACCTTGGTAATTGTGTTTTTTGTCAGCCTTGCCTTTGCTGACACTGCTCGGGACATCGCCGTGATTCTGAAAAGCACCGGAAAGGTCGAGATAGGCACTGCGGCTGAGGGCCGGTGGAGGACGGCTGCCCGGGGCACACGGCTCAGCTCCGGAACTCGGATACGCACTGGCGAAAACTCCTTAGCCACCCTCATTTTCACCGACGACAAGAGCCTGCTCAAGATTCGCTCGGATACGGAAATCAGCCTGGAAGGCGAGCGACAGGCGGGCACCGTGAACAAGCGGCTGACCGTTGGCGCCGGCGAACTGTGGGCCAAGATCACCAAAGGAGCAGGCAGCTATCGGCTGGAGACTCCATCCGGTGTGGCGGCGGTGAAAGGGACCGAGTTCTACCTGCTGGTGGCTGAGGATGGTGCAGCGACCGCCATCGTTTTGGACGGCATAGTCGAGCTGATGAACAGCCTGGGCACCGTGCTGGTCGGCTCCGGCCAGACCGGCACCATGGGGCGGGACACACCGCCAGCGGCGTCTGACTCGCAGAATGTGCCGGACTGGGGCGAAACGGGGGTGGACGTCCAGGCTGAAGAAGGCATGTTGCGCATCGAGTTTCGTGACGAGAGCGGCGCAAAGCGCTACCTACTCATCCGGTACCATCCACGCTGAATCCATGGAAGGAACATTCCGTATGAAAATGGTCCGCTCTTTAGCACTCTGTCTCCTTTGCGTAGCGCTGAGTCTTTTGGCAGCGGCGAGAGCCCAGGCCCAGGTGGACCTTCAGGCCCGGGTGGTCCACCTTCCGGTGACCAGCGCGTTTGCCGGCGAGCCCGTTGAGCTCGTTATCAAGATCGAGGGCACGCAACAGAGGGCCATGGAGGCCCGCATCTACTATCGCCGACCGGAGGAACAAGGGTACCGCTACGTCGAGATGCGGGAGGGGGTCGATCAATGGGTAGGTGAGATCCCGGCCCGGGATGTGGTGGCACCCCGCATCGAGTACTTCATCTCGGTGGTACTTGACGCAGAGACCATTCTTACCTACCCTGAGTTCAACCCCTACTACGAGCCTCTGCAGGTGCTGGTGGCCGAGCGGCCGAGCAAGCCCGAGGCACGCCCGAAGGTGAGCTACTCGGAGCTGGAGCTGATGGTATTGAGCCCCCAGCCAGACGAGAAAGTGGCGGCCCACGAGGTGGTCGTGGCCTTTTCGCTGCGCGGCGACCCCGCTCAGGTCGACTCGAGCAGCTATCGTTTGCTGCTAGATGATCGCGACGTGACCAGGCGGGCCGAGGTCAGCAGTGCCCTGGTCACGTTTGTACCGAAGCGATTACCGCCGGGCAGACACACCGCCGAGCTCAGAGGTACCGATCGCAATGGTCGTCCCTTGCAGCCGGCAAGGGTGAGTTTTGTGGTGACCTCCGGAGGGTTGGCCAGCGCTGCGCGGGAGTTCAGCGGACGCGTCTATGCAGACTTGCGTTACGAGGATGTGAGCACCATCACCGAAGAGACCTACCAGACCGGCGGGTCATTGGCCGGCAGGTACGGGGCCTTGTCCTATCGCACTGACCTCTTCTTGACCTCGCGAGAGAAGAAGGATGCTCAACCGAGGAACCGGTATTCTCTCCGCCTCGAGCTCCCATGGCTGGGCGTGCAGGTGGGTGATGCCAACCCGCGCTTCAACGACTTGGTCCTCTGGGGCAAGCGAGTGCGCGGCGTCTACGGCTACTTGCACACCGGGGTGATCAATGTTGACATCGTCTACGGCGAGACCTACCGGGCGGTGGAAGGCCGTGGGGACTCCACCGGAGTGCAGCGCTTTGGTACCTACCGCCAGATGCTCTACGGCGTGCGCCCCAGCTTTGGCCGTCCCAACCGTTTTCTCCTCGGCCTGAATCTCCTCAAGGTCAAGGACGATACCTCTTCGGTGGTCTGGGGACCGTCTTC
>JACIZP010000382.1 GCA_014359355.1 Calditrichota bacterium
ACACATTCCCGCAACCCAACGGAAAGGACTCCTTGATGGAGTCCTTTCTGGCTATGAGACAAACGTGGCCAGTTGCCCGAGCGCCGCAAGGTGTGTTGTGCGGTGGAGCGTTTGCGCAAAAGGTGGGGATGAGCGGCTTCGAACCATGCCCTTGCGCTTCTGCAAAAGCGGAGAACCGACCGTAAGTTTAAATCCACGCTAAGGCGCGGCGGGAGGATGGCGATCGGCACTGAGGGTACGATGGACTGCATGAGCACATGGGACGGCGGAGACGGACCCCGCGCGCGAAGGCCGCGGCTCGTGTTGACGGGTCTTCAGCGGCTGCTGCGCTGTGCGACGCCACTCCTGTTCTTCTTGGGGCTTCCCAATATCTTGCCGGCGGATGAGCTGCAGCAGTACGCCGTAGGTCGCCGCGACACCACCTTCTATCGCGCGGGGCGCACGTTGCGCACCGCAGTTTACTACCCTGCCACGACTTCCGGCACCGGCACGCCTCTGAACACCACCGGAGCGCCCTATCCTCTGCTGGTCTTCGCCATTGGCAAACGCATGCAGGTGGAATACTACCTGAGCTACTACGAAAACCTGGCCGCCAGTGGCTACGTGGTGATGGCGCCG
Organism: Calditrichota bacterium; assembly: GCA_014359355.1. NCBI lineage: Bacteria > Pseudomonadati > Calditrichota > Calditrichota bacterium. Next base: position 619 of record JACIZP010000382.1, read on the forward strand.
CAGTTCCCGGACGTGGACAGTCCCAGCGCCTACACCTGGAATGAGGACCTGCGCGACTGCATCACCCAGGCGCTGAATGCCCGCACGGTGCCGGGCTCTGTCTTCTACCAGGCGATTGATCCCGGCAAGATAGGCTTGTTCGGTCACTCCTTCGGTGGCGGCACTGTGGTCGGCGTGGCCGCCGACGACGGCCGCGTGCGGGTGACCTGCGCCATCGCACCCAACAACCCAGGAAACTACTCCTTCAACAAGATACCCAATGTGCACACGCCGATTCACATACTTGGCGGCGAGCTGGACGCCATCAACTCGGTGGATGCCATCGGGCGGCCGCTTTACGAGCGCGGCAATCCAGACAAGGCCCTGGTGGTGGTCAAAGGCGGCAACCACATGCAGTTCTCCGACTATACGGGCTACGAGAACGTGGACACGCCCGCGACTATCACCCGCGCGCAGCAGCTGTCGATCACCATAGACCACCTGCTTAACCTCTTTGACGCTTACCTGAAGGGGAGGAGTAGCGCCCGGGCACAGCTCTATGGCACCCCGACACTCACCAGGGACAGCGTCTCCCTATGGTTTGAGACCCAGGCGGCCAGTGCCTCTCGTTTGGTGTACGTCTCAGGAAACGGCCAGAGCGCGCCTCCGGGACAGCTCACTCCGCTGCCGGTGGTCTTTAAGGTCGTTGATGCACAAGGCAATGCGCTGCCGCGTCACACGGTGCACTTTCAAGTCACCGCCGGCGGCGGCAGCCTGGCCGGACAGACCTGGCGCGACCTCGAGACTGACGCCAATGGTCTGGTGAGCATTTCTCCTCGTCTCGGGCCCTCTGAGGGGGTAGCGAACAACCTCATCGCGGTGAGCGCGTACAAGGGCACGGCCTATCTCGCTGACTCTCCGCAAACCGTGACGCTTTCGGGGACCACGCAGGCGCTGCGCCGAATCGTCGTGCGCAGCGACCCTGCCACGCTCACCTTCGAGGTGGACAGTATCGCTTACTCCAGCCCGCAGACATTCACCTGGCCCACGGGAAGCAGTCACACCGTATCGGCCGCCTCGCCGCAAGGAGAGGCGGCTGGCACGCGATTCGTGTTTTCCTCCTGGAGCGATGGTGGCGCCCTGTCCCACGCCTACACCGTGCCGGCCCGCGACGACACCCTTGTCATCACCTTCCGCCCCCAGTATTTGCTCACGTTGGCTTCCCCTTACGGCGCGCCCACCGGTGGAGGATGGTACGATGCTGGCAGCATAGCTTCCTTCCGCGTGGCTGGGTATGTCCCCGCCGGCCAGGGCAGACGCATGAGCTTCAGCGGCTGGGTGGGCAGTGGCCTTGGTTCCTACTCGGGCCCCGATTCCGCCGCCACGGTGACGATTCAGGGGCCTGTCACGGAAACGGCCACCTGGCACACCGAGTTTTTGCTTGCGACTGCTCAGAGCCCGCCTGTGGGGGGCACAGTTTCCCCAGCACCGCCTGGCGCCTGGTATGACAGCAGCGCTACGGTCACGCTCCTGGCGACGCCTGCTCCCGGCTACGCGTGGGGCAACTGGTCTGGCGCCGTCAACAGCACCGCCAACCCTCTGTCGCTTGTCATGACAGGGCCCACAACGGTCACGGCGAACTTTGTTCGCATCACCCTGCTGACCATTCGCACCGAACCGGCTGGGCTCACCGTCGTGGTCGACACGGTAAGCTATACTACGCCGCACACTTTCTCGTGGCTCCCCGGCTCGGTGCACACCGTGTCCACGAGCTCGCCTCAGCAAGGGGGCGCTGGAGTCCAGTACCTCTTCGAAGCCTGGAGCAACGGCAATCCGCGGACGCACAACCTCGTCACACCAGCCCGGGACGATACGTTGGTAGCTCGTTTCCGGACGCAGTTCTTCCTCACCGTCCAGTCGGCGCATGGCTCCCCAAGCGGTCAGGGGTGGTATGACAGCGGTACGCAGGCAGCTTTCCGCGTCACCACCCCCGATTCGCAGGCCGGAACTCGCCACCTGTTCGAACGGTGGACGGGCGACTACACAGGCGTTTCCCCGTCCGGAGCCGTGGTCATGGACCGGCCAAAGACCGTCACCGCCACGTGGAAGACCCAGCACCAGCTCCTCGTGCTCAGCGCTCACGGCAGCGTGTTCGGCGCCGGCTGGTTTGACCAGGGTAGCCAGGCACACTTCGGTGTGCAGCCCTGTGTCGTGTACGACAGCGCAGACACCAGGAGGGTCTTCGCCGGATGGGCGGGAACCGGGCCAGGTTCTTACTCCGGCCCGGACAGCGTGGGGACTATCGTCGTCCAAGGCCCGGTCACCGAGGTGGCAACCTGGCATACTGAGTATCGATTGACCGTCTCTTCCCCGTACGGCGGCCCGACCGGCGCAGGCTGGTACCTCGCAGGCGCAACAGCCCGCTTCTCCGTGACCTCGCCTGAGGTGGAAGGGCTAAGGCGCCATGTCTTCGTCCGCTGGAGCGGCGACTTTTCCGGAACAGAGCCGGCCGGGACACTGATCATGCACGGCCCGCGGGCTGTCACCGCCGAGTGGCGCGAGCAGTTCTACCTCACAATCGGCGTCGAACCGCCCGAGGGTGGCACGGTCACCCCGCAACCTCCTGGGGACTGGTTCGAAGCTGACTCAGTGGTGCTCGTGCATGCCTCGCCTTCGCCTGGATTTGCATTTGGCGCTTGGGATGGGGATCTCAAAGGAAACGCCAACCCAGCTTCGCTTCTCATCGACCGGCCCAAACAGGTCACCGCCCTCTTTGTTCCGTTGGGCGTGGTACGCGTCACCTCTGAACCAGAAAGCCTGCTGGTCGTCGTGGATGGCACCTCCTACCTCACGCCGCACGACTTTGCCTGGCAGCCCGGTTCGGTGCACACACTGGAGGCCGTCACTCCGCAGCAGCACGATCGCCTCAGGTACACCTTCCAGTCGTGGAACGATGGCGGCGCCCAGACCCACTCGGTAACGGTGACGGGACCTGCCGTGTTTGTGGCACACTACCAGAAGGAGTCTTTCGTCGCCACGGCATGTTCGCCTCCTGAGGGAGGGAGCGTTGTGCCGCCGCCGCCAGGCTCATGGGTTGCCGAGGGCGAAGCAGTTCTCCTCCAGGCCACGGCAAATGGCGCCCAAGGTTACCTCTTTGCCGGCTGGAGCGGCGACCTTGAGGGGACGAAGAACCCTGACACTCTGCTGGTCACAGAGCCGAAACAGATCACCGCGAACTTTGTGAAGGTCGGGCAGACCAGAATCACCACCGTGCCCGAAGGCCTTTTCATAGTCGTGGATGGCACGCGCTACACTTCCCCTCAGGAGTTCGCCTGGGCTCCGGGGTCGAGTCACTCCATCGCCGTGGAGTCGCCGCAGAGCACGGCCCCTGGCCTCCGCTACGTGTTCGAGGAATGGAGCGACCACGGGGCTCAGAGTCACGCCATCACGGCCACAAATGCGGCGTTCTACACCGCTTTCTTCCGGAAGGAGTACGCAGTATCCGTCACCGTTAAGCCGCAAGGAGCCGGCAGCGTGGCGCTCTCTCCACCGGGCGGCTGGTACCGGGAGGGCACTTCCATAACCCTGACTGCCAGGCCTGACTCGGCCCAAGGCTTCGCGTTTGTCGGGTGGAGCGGCGATTTGACCACGAGCGACAACCCTGCGACGTTGCTGGTAGACCTGCCGAAGTCGATAGTGGCGCACTTTGCGGCATCGGACGTCCTGCCGCCGTTTCTTGTGTATGCGTATCCCCCTGCCGGGGCCACTTTTATCCCCACCAACACGGCAATCGACCTGGCCATCGCCGACAATCCAGGCGGACAGGGGCTTGACGCCAAGTCGATCGTCGTCAGAGTGAACGGCACCACAGTTGCCAATGGCGGTTCCATCTTGCCAGGCCAGCAGGCCACCTTGCGCGTGCACGACGGGCTGGCGTCGCTGCACTACGTGCCGGCCGTGCCATTTGCTCCGCAGAGGCCGGTTGAGGTCCACGTGCACGCGGCTGACCTCACATCGCGCCCGCTCACTTTGGACACCACCTTCACCTTCGCCCTGGGGCCATCCCCCGTGCTCGTCACGGCCATGGAGCCCATTGGCCCGCAGGGTGGCTTTGTGACGGACCCGGTGCACAGGCTACAAATTGGTGTTCCCGCCGCAGCTCTGTTCGACTCGATCATGATCACCATCGCCCTGGCTCCCAGTCAACCACCGCTTCCCGATTCGCTCGTAGCTGTTGGTCCCACCTACTACCTTGGACCGGACGGCCTGAGCTTCCTTGATTCGGTGACTGTGGCAATACCGTATACGCAGGCCGACCTGGCGACGACGGGGGCCAATGAGCCCTCGGCCATACCGGTGTATCGCTTCGACACTGCCCATTCCCGATGGGAAAGACTGCGTGTCGCTCGGGTCTACCGCAATTTCCTCCTGGTGCCGATGCGGAGCTTCTGCTACCTGCTCTTCTGTGGTCCAAGCGGCACCAAAGTGGTGGAGACCGAGCAGGCTCCGCTCCCGGCGGCGTTCGCACTGCGCGGGGCTTTCCCCAACCCGTTCAATAGTCGCACCACCTTCGTGCTGGACCTCCCGCATCCATGCGCGGTGAAGTTGGCCTTCTACGATGCCTCTGGCAGGCTGGCCGCCAGTGCAAATGCGGGGCTCCTCCCAGCGGGCCGCCATCGCCTGCCTTGGGACGGCCGCGGCGCGCAGGGACACGAGCTGCCCACCGGCATCTACCTTTGCCGCGTGGAGGCAGTGGCGCCCGGTACCGCTCCATCGTCTTCCTTTGTCGCCACGCAGAAAATCGCATTAGTGCGCTGACGGCTCGCTCCTCCTCCCCTCCCCGAGACGAAATCGCCAGCGCTCATGTGCGCCGGTGACGGCTTGTCCTGCTGGCCGACGTCGGCGGCCAGGGCTGAGCCGCGGATGGTCGTCGGTCACCGGCCACCGAACCCGGCGAGGGGTGTTCAGCTCTCCCCAACCGCGATCACGAAGAGGAGGCGGCGACGGACAGCCCGGCGCCCCACCCGAGATTGAGCCTGTCACGGCCGCCCATCCCCGAGCAAATCCAGCCCCCTGACTTGCCCAGCAGCGACGAAGGGCCCGGGTCCTGCCCGCCTGCGGCAATTCAGCAGCTTGAGACCGAGGCGAGGCGCAGCCGGCGATTGACGGAAATGCACTGCCGAGTTCAGGCATCAGCGCCCATCAGCGGTTCACGGCAGAGGACTGACCGAAGCGGGTTTCTCCTCAAAGGGGTCCTAGAAGGGCGGCAAGCCTGGAAAGAGTTACCGCGTAACCACCAAGTACCGCCTGGTACCCTGGTGAAGGAGTCGGCCGCCGGACACAGGGGACAATGCCTTGCCGCGACGTTGGCGCCCTAAGCGAGTTGAGGCGCCCCCAGGTCGATCGCAACCAGCGGCCAATGAGCGAACCAGCACGCACCCGGCGAGGCCATGGTCGCCACTATGGCCTGCTTTTTTTTCTTGACTTTGGCGCCAGAATTCCTTATCTTCCCGGCAGAAGCGGGGAAATGCCATGTACAGGCGATCAGGGGAAAGATGGACAGACACAGCCGTGCGCAAGGGGCAGAAGGACGGTCTGCCGCGAGGGGAAAGGGCGTGTATGTGCAGCCACAGGCCGCCCCAAAGAGAGCGGTATCGTCCTGCTCGTTTGCCCACGGCTCACAGAGCAGACAGGTCGCCTCCGAGAAGAGCCGCTCATGTACCACAGGGCAAGGAAACGACTGACCACCTCCTATGTGGTGGCATGTCTCCTCCTACTTGCCGCGGGGTACTTGGTCTGGCCCTCCCGGGCAGCGTGGAAAGACCCCAAGCTCTTGCCCTACCGACTTGTCACCCTCCAAGAGCTGCCACAAGCGCTTGCCACTCATGACGCCGACCATAACGGATTCAGCGAGTGTTACCACCTTAGCTCCACTGGGCACGAACAAAGGGGTGCCAATGTCGTCTGCCGACGTGATCACAACGGGGTATTGATCGAGCAGTACAACTTCCTGGGTGAGGTCAAGTCCCCGGTGCACTTTGCTGATGTGGTGGGCGATGGCCGGGACGAACTGGTGGCATGGATCACTCGCAACGATACGGCCTTCGTGGAGATCCGCACCTTCGACGACCAGCGCATCGCCTGTTTCCCGGCAGTCACCAAAGATGAGTACAGCAATATCGAGAATATCGGGGTCTGGGACTGTCACGGTTACCTCCTCGATGCCCGCGACATCGACGGCGACGGGCTGAAAGACCTGGTCTTCGCCGTCCGCACCGGCTACGCGGGATCTCCCCGCGGCATCTATGCGTTCAGGCTCCCTGACGGCAAGCTGCTGTGGCACGAACAAATGGGGGCATTCCCTACGGGGCAGGTTGCTGCCGATTTGGACGGCGACGGCTTGCCAGAATATGTCCTGGGCTGCGACACTCCGGAGAACTTGCGGCGGCCGATTAACGGCACCCAGGACAACGTCGCCTACCTGATGGTTTTCGACCACGACGGCCGCCGGCTTTTCCGCGAAGTGCTCGGCGACAAGGGAACGTTCGTGCGGCCTTGGCTGTTCCGGCATGAGCCCAGAGGGCCGTTGCGCTGCGGAGTGATCTGTGATAGACGTATCAAGGAAGCCCAGGCTCTGCCGAGCGAGGTGCTGGAATTAGAGTTTCCCCGTTTGACCCTCCGTCGCTTGCTGCCTCCACTCCCCTTTGCTCTCAATTTGGGTGCCTTTGTCGACCTTGACGAGAACGGCGTGTACGAACTGCTGCTCATCGGCGACAACGCCACTGCGTATCTTTATCGCTACGACCCAGCCAGAGGCATGTATGTCCCTGGCATCGAGCGCGAGTTGCGCTTGGCGGCCGGTCGCCTTGCCGATGCGATAGTAGTTCACGATCTGGATCAGGACGGCGCAAAGGAGATCTTGGTCGACACAGGCACCCGCGGGTCTTTCGTACTGGATGCAAGGCTGAGACTACTGGCTACCGCGCCGGATATCACCGTAATTCACGTGGTGCTGCGCGGCAAGGAGAGACCGCTCCTCCTGGCGAGTTATGTGGGCCGTCCCGCCTCCTCGCTCATGCGTTTCGAGCGCACGCCCGGGCGCTGGCGGAACTACGCGGCGCTGGTGGTGCCTCCTGCGGCCCTGTTTGTTCTCCTGGTCGCCTTGAGCTGGCAGTTCCTCCTTTCCTTTGCTGCCTGCCGCACACTCCCTGCGCTTGCCCCAACGGCCAACTGGGTGCGGCTCGATCGGAGCCTGGCCATCCGCGAGTGCAGCCAAGCGGTTACGGACAAGCTGCCTGCGCCAACGCCCACGGTGTCCCTGCAGGAGGTCCTCCCGCCCGGCGCAGCTCAATTCGTGCGGAGCTGGATTGGGAGGCACAAGGCAAGTCGGGCTGAAGCCGTGCGCGATGTGGAGCTTCCCGATCGCACGCACAGCCTCGTTGTCTTCGAGTGGTACCCTTGGCCAGGGCCAGCTCTCTTCCGTGGCGGCGTACTTCTGTGGCGGCAACTCCCCGGTTTCGGGCTCCCCCGCAGCGGCGAGTGGATGAAGCTAACCCGCGCCATGGTGCACGACGCAAAAAACCCGCTGTCTGCCTCGCTGAACATAGTGGCACGCCTGCGGCGAGGAGACCAGGCCTCACACCGAGGCGATGGCAAGGCCCAAGAGGATCTCGCGGAAGTGGAAGCCCAGATCCTGCAGGCGCGCAACGCCATAGTGCGCCTCCTGTCGTTCATGGACGTGACGACCCACACGCCGCGGCCGTGCGACGTCAACGCCTTGATTGAAGAAGTGTGCGAACAATTCCGAGCAGAGCTCGCTGCCGGGGTTCGCCTGCGACTGGAGCTCAGCGACAATCTGCCCCTCGTGCGCGTTACTCACGAGGCTTTGCGCATGGCTCTGCGCAATATCATCCAGAACGCGGTGGAGGCAGTGGGCCCGCAGGGGTCCATCGTGGTCAGCAGCTATACCGAGACAAGGCCTTCTTCGGAGAGCAGAGCGGGGGAATCGTGGATTGTCATCGAGATTCTTGACGACGGCCCGGGGATCCCACCGGACCTCAGGCCGAACCTTTTTGAGCCTGGCATCTCAACCAAAGAGGGTGGCTCAGGGCTCGGCCTGGCGATTACTAAAGAGATCATGCAGTCGTTGCAAGGGGAGGTGCGGGTCGACTCTCCAGGAGGCCACGGCACTCTGGTCGTGCTGAGCATCCCGGTCCGCCATCCTACCAGCTGAGGCCTCCTGGCACGCCGGTTGCAAACCTTCCACTGTCACTTCACCAAACTCATGGCAAGAGCTCATGGAAGAACCCGTTCGCGTCTTGATCGCTGACGACAACCGCAACCTTCGCCTGCAGCTGCGTGACATCGCCGAGGAGGCCGGCTACCAGGTAGAAGAGGCAGCCGACGGCGAAGAGGCGCTCAGCCGGCTGTCCGACGCCGAGTTCGACCTGCTGCTGCTCGACCTGCAAATGCCCAAGCTCTCCGGCCTGCAGGTGCTGGAACGTGCCAAAGGCCTGGCTCACCCCCCGGAAGTGCTGATCGTCACCGACTATGCCACGGTCGACGCTGCTGTGCAGGCAACGCGCCTGGGGGCGTTCGACTTTATCGAGCGCGACACCGTGGAGCGGCGCCTGCCAGTGAGCATGCGCAATGCGTTGCAGAAGCGGCAGATAGAGCGTGAAAACCAGCGGCTGCGCAGCCTTCGCGACCCCGGCGAGCTACTGGGCAGCAGTGCCGCAATGGCCGAACTGCGCCAGCGCATAGCCCAGGTGGCCAAGACCGACAGCACCGTGCTCATTCTCGGCGAGAGCGGCTCGGGCAAGGAGCTGGTGGCGCGAGCCCTGCATCGGCAGAGTCCGCGCGCCGGCAAGCCGTTTGTGGTGGTCAACTGCAGTGCACTGAGCGAGACGCTATTGGAGAGCGAGCTTTTCGGGCATGTGAAAGGGGCCTTCACCGGAGCGCACTTCGCCAAGAAGGGCCTGTTCGAATACGCCGACTCTGGCACCATCTTCCTCGATGAGATAGGGGATATGAGTCCGGCTGCCCAGACCAAGGTGTTGCGCGTGTTAGAGTACGGGGACGTGCACAAGGTGGGCTCCTTGGACAGCATCCGCGTGAACGTCCGCATCCTGGCCGCTACTAACCGCCAGTTGGAACAAGATGTTGCCAATGGGTGTTTCCGAGAAGACCTCTACTATAGGCTCAAAGTGGTCGTCCTGCGCGTTCCCCCTTTGCGCGAGCACCCGGAGGACATCCCCCTCCTGGCAAATCACTTCCTGCGCACCTTCTGCGAGCTGAACCGCCGCCCGCCTGCGACACTTGCCCCCGAGGCGTTGCAGCTTCTCTCCCAGTACCATTGGCCCAACAATGTGCGCGAATTGCGCAATCTCATGGAGAGGGTATCGATCCTGTGCAGTTCTGAGGTAGTGAACGCCTGGGAGCTTGACCAGGTGTGGGAAAAAGAGGAAGGCGGTGGACCCGAGTCGCTGTTCCGCGGCCAGATTATGCCGCTTGCGGAGGCCTGGCGCCAGTTCGAGCGCGCCTACATCCGGCGGGCCTTGGTCGCCTGCCGCGGCAACGTCAGCGAAACCGCCCGGCTCTTGCAGATCAACAGGAGTCATTTGCATGTGAAGATGAGGGAATTGGGGGTGGGGTTGTTCTCCCGGGAATAGCTGAAGGTGTCCTCCCTCCTCTCCGCGTGCGTGGGGCAGGACGTACATAGCGGCGCGCGGCGATGTTGGCAAATTCCAACAGTCTGTTGGGAAAATCCATCAGTATAGCGCTTGCCACCTACGCTGACCAATCAGAAGACGTTACTATTGCGTGTCTTATGTGGAGTGGGCTTGCCTTGCAAGATGGCACACCGGTTGCAAACGTAAGACTGGCTTGCTGCGGGAGCGCTGAGCCGACCCCGCGGTCTCCGCGGGCCGCCGCCGCGCTATCGCGCCAAGAAAATGTCCATGTCGATTTGGACTTGGTGACCAGCAAGGGTTAAGTAAGTGTATCCATCGCGCATTCCCATTGATTCACCCTCGACAGCGAGGCTGCCCCCTTCGGAGGAAGAGGCACGAGCTTCACTCCTCGCGACTTTGCCTTAAGGTCTGGGGTGGGGGGAAATGACTGTTTGTTCACCAAGGAAAGGGGCACGGCCGAGTGCAACCAGCTCTCCTCCTAGGCGCCAGTGGGCGAGAACGGGGAGAGCCAGCTACTGACCAGTGCGTCGTAATTGAGCTGTGCGCGTAGGACAACGCGAGCTGTGTCAAGCGGGAGCTGAGGGTCCGCGCCCATTTCCGCCGTAACAGCAGCTTCCAATTTGCAGAAAGGAGGCGAGAGATGGCACGCATTAGTTGCATACTTGGGGTCGT
>JACIZP010000383.1 GCA_014359355.1 Calditrichota bacterium
CACCGACCGCCGACTCGTCTACGGAGCAGGCTCGAGGCGAGGAGGAAGAGCCATCGGCAGCGCACTGGCCCGCAGCCCAAGGGTGGGCAGTTGCGGGAGCAAGAGTTCCAACGCGTGTGCCGTGCGGGTGGCATGGGGGAGGCCGTCATGCAAAAGCACGATGTCGCCGCCGCGCAGGTGGCGGAAAAGCCAGCGCGCCATGCGCACCGGGTCGGCGTCCGGGCGGTAGTCGCCGGTGCTGATGGACCAGAGAACGAGGCGCTTGTCGCACGCCTGGGCCGCCTTGACCAGCGCCGGGCTCAGCGAGCCGTACGGCGGGCGAAAGCAGCGTGGCACCCAGCCCACGGCGGCCGCTACTGCCTGGTCGGTGCGCGACAGGTCCTGGCGGATGACCTGCCGGCTGCGCCGCGACAGCCGGGCGTGGTCGAAGGAGTGGCTGCCAAGCCCATGGCCGGCGTGGACTACACGGCGCACCAGCTCCGGATAGGCAGCTGCCCGCTGACCGGTGACGAAGAAGGTCGCCCGGCAGCCATACGCGTCCAGGAGGGCGAGGATCAGCGGGGTGACGTGCGGCTCAGGGCCGTCGTCGAAGGTGAGGTAGATTTCCTCGCGGCTCGGTCCCCGCCAGGTGACCCACGGGACGGCCTTGCTGAGGATCCGGGGTAGGCGATACATGCTCAGAGAGTTGCTTCGGGTTCTCCCACGTCCGCCGGGTTCGCCTGCCAGGTCAGCCTCGCCGGGTGGGTCTTGCGCAGGCTGGGATAGCCTTCGTGAGTCTCCCCGCCCCCGAGGCTTCCCCTCGGCGCTTCTCACCGGCTGCCGAGGCTGCCGTTGGACAGCTTCTCCCGTAGGATGAATCCCAACCCCACGAGGCTGGGGAGCAGCACGTTGATGACAAACAGCATGAGCGATGCGTTGAACGCCGTGGTGTCCTGCACGTGCACGTAGGAGAAGAACTCCACCGCCGCGCGCTCGCGCACGCCAAGGTCGCCCAGGGAAATGGGCACCAGAGTCTTGACAAAGAGCGTGGCAGTGGCCGCCTGCACCCCTGGCAGCACCCGCACAGGCTCAAAGGCCAGCGTCAGAATGTAGAACTGCGCGATGTAGACGACGTAGAAGCCCGCGCACAGACCCAAGAGCACCCACGCCTGCCTGCGCCCGAAGTAGTCAAAGGTGGCGATGAGCTGTTTGATCTTTTCCCGAAACGGCAAGGTGATGTTGAGGCTGTACAGCAGCGTACGCATGGCTTCCGGGTGGAGGACGAAGTAGTACAGCAAAGAGAGCACCACCGCGCCGAAGAGGACCAGCGGCCACAGCACCAGCGGTTGCCGTAGGCGCGCGGCCAAAAACAGCAGCAGGCTCGCCGTCCCCCCCAGGTAGAGAATCGCCGCGGCGTACAGCTTGTCCAACAAGGCAAAGCCCAGGAGGGTGACCCATGGTCGATCTTTGACGAACACGACGCGGCCGAATTCACCCACCCGGCCTGGAGTGATGAAGCCCAAGGTGAACCCGGCAAAAAGGGAAGCCAGGAGCTCGCGCATGGAGACCTCAGGCTTGATGAGGCGCACCAGGTAGCGCCATTTGCAGAATTGCAGATAGAGATTGAGCAGGGACAGGGCCAGCGCGACCCCAAAGCAGCCCAGGCGCGCGTGGCCCAACGCCTGCGCAATGCGCACCGGCTGGATGCGCCGGACCAGGACGGTCATCACCAAGAGGGCGACGAGAAGCTTGGCGACGAAGAGCACCCGCCGCCTAGAGAAAAACGCGCGTCCCCTCCGTGCAATTCTGGCAGATGTCGATCTCTTCTCCATGCAAGATCCGTTTACGAAAGTCATTGTACTCAGGCGAACGCCAGATGGCGCGCAAAGGCGCCTCGGCGATATTGCCCACCGCGTAGCGGCCGTCTTTGTCAAAGCAACAGGGCGAAACCCTGCCGTCGCTGTTCACCACCGTGCTGAACCACGGGCGGCGGCACGGCAATCGTCGTTTGCCCTTGGTGAGCAGGCGCCCATGGTCGACGCGGTACCGCCGGTAGCGTTCCTGGCGAGGGAGGAACTGCTCTGCTTCGTCCGGTGTTTCTACCTGCGCAGTCTTGAGCAGCACGCGGTCGGCACCCAGCTCCTTGGCCAAGGAGCAAATGGCGTGCACCTGGTGCTCGTTGTGCCGCAGCACCAGGAACTGCACGAAGAGCAAAGGCGTCTGCGACTTGAGCCGGCGGCGAGCAGCAACGACGTTCCTGATCCCCTGGGTGACCCTCGCAAAGTCGCCACCGCAACGGTACCTCTGGTAGGTGTCGCTGTCAGCACCGTCCAGCGACACGATGAGGGTGTCCAGGCCGGATGTGACCGTGCGCTCCACCACCTGCGGGTCGACGAAGAAGTGCCCATTGGTGCTGGTGGTCACGTAGATGCGGCGACTCTTGGCGTACTCCACCAGGTCCAGGAATTCGGGGTGAAGGTA
>JACIZP010000384.1 GCA_014359355.1 Calditrichota bacterium
TCGACCCAATCCTGACATGCTCGCTCTGATTTTCGTCGCGATCATGGTGGGCATCGCTTTGACGCTGGTGGCCAAGCCCCGCGCGCTCCCGCTCATCCATCTGCTTGAAGCGATCAACGACGTCACAATTGTGCTGATCCGCATTGCCATGCGCCTCGCTCCCTATGGGGTGGCAGCGCTAATTTTCAGCGTAACGTCGCGTTTTGGCTATGACCTGCTCTCTGCGCTGGCAGTGTATGTGGTGACGGTGGTGGCTGGACTTGCTATCCACTTGTTCGGGACATTTTCGGTCCTGTTGGGGTTGTTGAGCCGGTACAACCCGCTCAAGTTCTTCCGCAAGGTGGAGACCGTGATGCTCACCGCCTTTTCTACGAGCTCCAGCAGCGCCACGCTGCCGACCACCATGGCGGTGGCTCAGGAGAACCTGGGCATTCCGCAGAAGATCGCCGGCTTTGTTTTGCCGCTTGGGGCGACGATGAACATGAACGGCACGGCGCTGTTCGAAGGGGTGACAGTGCTCTTTCTGGCGCAGGTGTTCGGTGTGCCGCTGTCGCTGACGATGCAGATTGTCGTCGTCATCATGAGTGTGTTGACGGCAGTGGGTGCGGCGGGGGTGCCGTCCGGGTCCATCCCACTGCTCATCATCGTGCTGGGCATGGTGCACGTGCCCGCGGAAGGGATTGCCATCATCCTTGGGGTGGACCGGTTGCTGGATATGTGCCGCACGGTGCTCAACGTGACAGGCGACATCACCTGTGCGGCGTACATTGCCCGTTCCGAGGGCTTTGCCCTGCGCGAATAGAGGCGGGCTGCGCCCGGGGCGGGACTGCCGCAGGAGATGAAGTTTTCAGGGCTGAATTAGGGAGGGGTGTGAGGATGGCTGAGGTGGAGGAGCGCGGAGTGGGCACCAAGTGGGCTCTGTACGCAGCACTGGGATGGGCGATGGCGTGCGGCATGGTCGGCTCATCCCAGGCGCAGCTGCAGGTGCTGTCGGTAACGCCCCAACACGGGTGCGTGGGGGTGAACCCGAGCATGACCGTGGTCATGGTCTTTACGCGGCCGCTCGACGCGGAGGCGCTCTTTGCCAGTAGCGGCACCTTTGTCAACGCAGGAGCGGCGCCGCCCGGGGCGCTCACGGCACCGCAGGTCCTTAGCCTCAGCAGTGACCGCCGCACCCTCTTTGTGCAACTTAGGCTGGCCCCTGAGAGTCGCGTCCAGTACTCCTTGCTCGGCGCCCGCAGTGCCGATGGGCAGATGCTCGACCGTCCCTCCACACTTGCCTTCACCACCGGCGCCACAATGCCGAGCGGCTCCGTCTCCGGGGTAGTAACTTGCCCAGGGAGTTCGCCTTGGGGGACGTTCGTGGCGCTATACCAGGAGGAGCCGTTCGGGGGTAGGCCCCTGGGGGCAATAGCGCGCGGAGAGCAGTTCTATGTGCGCGCGGAACAGGCGGTCTGCGCGGCGGTGGTGACGCACCGTGGCGGCCAGTACGCGATTGACTATGTGCCCGCGGGGACTTGGTACCCGCTGGCGGTAAAGGACCTCAACGGGGACGGCGAGCTGAGCCTTTTTGACGATGCCTGGGGCTTTCTGGACGCCGACCTTGATCTGCGACCGGACAGCCTGGTCCTTGCGGAGGGCGAAGCCTGCACAGGTGTCGACCTCACCGTGGCGCGCGTGCTGGTGCCGGTCACGGCGCGCGAAGCGGCGCAAAGCCAATCGTCAGTTGCGAGGGGCTGGGCGGTAGACGCGAACCTGTTCTTTCTGACCGGCCGTGACCCTGACAGCGTGGGCAAGGCCTGGGAGTGGCACGGCCAGTTTTCCTCGGCGGCGCAGAACGCTGAGCTCTCTCTGGCCTCCGTGGGAAGGTTGGCTGGATACGCCCCAAGCCCCCGCCATGGGGAGCGGCTTGCCGCACTCCCTTCGGATTGGGTGGATAGTCCGGTGGTGCTCGACAGCGCCCGCGCTCATGCCGCAGACTTTGTCCGACAGGCAACCTTTGACAGCGTCGTCATGGAGCTGGGCTGGTCGAGCAGGCACCTGCCGCTGCCCTATGCAGGGGGCGAGGTGCTTTGGGGCCAAGAACTGGAGGCCCTGTGGAGAGTCGCCTGGTTCGGTGCGCAGAGCGAGTTCTGCGCGGTGGTGATGGATGCTGTCAGCGGCCGCCACCTCAGGACGTTCAACCGCATGAGCCTCACGGCGCGGGAAGCGTACGCCAGTGCGGCGGAAGCGGCAAGAGCATTCTCGCAAGGCGATGTCAGTTGCTGCTATGCGGGAGCACATGTAGAGGGCGATGGTACAGCCTGGCGGTGGTCGTTTGCCTTTCTGGAGCCAGCGCGGCGACTTGATGTGCTCGTTTCGCCCTATGGCGTGCGGCAGGACACCCTGCTCGCGGTCGGCTTGAGTGAGGAAGCCTTGCCTGCCGGCTGGGTGGATAGCGATAAGGCCCTGGCTGCAGCGCTCGCCGCTGGCGGCGAGGAATTCCTGGAAGCCCATCGAGAGTCGCTCGTTGCGGCAGAGCTACTCAGAGTTGACCCACAAGATCCTCTTGGAGTCTCCACGCGGCTGGCGCCTGCGGTGCGCTTGGCTGTGCCGGAGGGCTTGCTGGCACGTTGGGGAATAGAGCTGGTGTCTGCCCCGCTCCGCAGCGACACGGGCACCTCTACCTGGCGGATGACCTTCGCCACGGAGGATGGGCACGACTTCTTGCTCTGCTTGGTGGATCCGCTGCGTGCGGACGTGACGCAGCGCTTCCGACATGGGCCGACCACGGCGCGCCGCGGTCTTGCTGTGGCGCAGGAACGGGCACGAGGCTGGGGCGCCCGCACTACCCTGGTGGGTGCCTTTTCCTGGGGCGAGGAGGTGGACACGACGGGCACCTGTGGTGGGTGGGCGTATTTGTTTGCCCGACCAGCCGTGGACAGCTGCCTGGTGCTCGTCACTGCCGATAGCATGCTGGTGGCGCAGTATTACGCGCTGTCGCTTCCGGGTATGGGCCAGATACCTGCTGCATGGATCGACAGCCCAGAGGCTATTGCTAAGGCCGAGATTGCCGGTGGGCAGGCGTTTCGCGCCGCGTATCCCGGGGCGCTCTGCTCGGCTACGCTGGCGCACGGGTGGGTCGCAGCCTTTGCGAACCGGACGCTGTGGGTGCTGAGCTACAGAACGCCAGATGGAGGGGCCACCCTTGAGGTGGTGCTCGACGCGGTCAATGGGGAGTTACTCACCGGAGTGCGGCGCGACCAGCCGACTTCGCACGAAGCCGGGCAGTTTGCCCTGTACCCGGCCTTTCCCAACCCGAGCAACGCCGGAGCAACTATCAAGTTTATGCTCCCTCAGCAGAGCCCTGTGCGCGTGGCGGTCTATGACGCAAATGGACGGCTGGCCTGGACTTTGTCC
>JACIZP010000385.1 GCA_014359355.1 Calditrichota bacterium
CGCAAATGACCAAAGCACCTTCTGCGAGGACTCCCGCGCCAAGAACTGCACAGCGGCCCTATCCATGACGGGCACCGACTCCCCGCCAAACACCGAGAGCTTCTGCGCCAGATCTCCCAAGGAAAAAGCCCACTCCCGGTAGAGGGCCACAAGCTGCGGCAGGCGGGGGTCGCCCGCCAAGCCTGCTCGTGCCAAAGCTGGTCGCAAGGCCTCGTGCAGTTCCTCATCACTGAGGAGACGCAGCTGTCGACGGCTCTCCTCGCGGAGGACCTCCAGGTTGAGCACCGCCTCGTGGGTTGACAGCGCTTCCAGCCGAAAAAGCGGCAGCAGTTCCTCCGCGCTGCGCAGGGTGGCTTGGGCGATTTCCATGCCTGCCAGGCGCGCCACAAAGGCCAACACCGTGCTGGCAAGGTAGCCCTCCCGTCGCAGCCGCTCAATCGTGACCTGGCGGTGCTCTGTGGCCGGATCGAGCCCTGGAAGCGTGCGCACCGCCGCCACATGGGCAACATGCGGTGGCTCCAACTCCAGGGCGCGACAGATGAGGATTTGGCGGAAGGTGAACGGCACCGCCTTTTCGTCGCGCACCAGGTGCGAGATGAGCATCAGCGCGTCGTCCACCGCAGCCCGGAACTCAGGCGTGGGCGCGCCGTTGGACGTGGCCAGCACCACATCCCCCACCAGCTCCCCACGCATCGAAATGGGCCCGCGCAGCAAGTCGTCGACGACAATCTCGCCTGCCTGGCCCTTGAGCCTGACGACGGACGGTACCCCCCGACTGGCAAGCTCCTGGACGCGGCGCGCAGGCAGAGAGGCACAACCCGCACTGCACTGCCCCGGGACAAGGTGAGGAGATCTCGTCCCGTCGCCTACACAGAAGCAGTGGAAGGCACTCTGTTCAGCCAGGAGCTTTTCCAAAAACCGGGCGTAGAGCTCACTCCGCTCGGCCTGGCGATACGGAGCAAAGTCCCCGCCGATGCCAGGCCCCTCATCTGCAGCTATGCCAAGCCACTGCAAGTCCCGGTGGATGGCCAGTTGCGTCCTGGACTGCACGCCGCCCGCAAAGTCGTCCAGGCGCACAACAAAAGCCCCTCCGCCCTTCTTGGCGAGTAACCAGCTCACCAGGGCCAGGCGTGCCTCGGCAAGGCTCAGATGCCCCACATCCGATGCCGAGAAGACTACTCTCGGACTAACCGGCATGACCAGTACTTGCTGCTTGACCGGAGGCAGAGGCGATGAGGGCTACGGCCGACGCGGCAATCCCTTCCCCTCTGCCAGCCATGCCGAGCCCTTCCGTCGTCGTGGCCTTCACCGAGACTCTGGAGGGAGAAACGCGCAAAGCGGAGGCGATGTTCTCACGCATCTGGGCGGTGTAGGCGGCCAACATGGGCCGTTCTGCAACCACGGTAGCGTCCACATTCATTATGACAAAGCCGGCATCGGAGACAATGTCAGCGACCCGGCGCAGGATCAACAAACTCGATACCCCTTTCCACTGCGGGTCTGAGTTGGGAAAATGCTGGCCAATGTCCCCGGCTGCCGCAGCTCCCAAGAGCGCATCGGCAATGGCATGGCAAAGCACATCGGCATCTGAGTGTCCCAGCAGTCCTTGCGGGAAAGGGATCTGCACCCCACCCAAGATCAGCGGCCTGCCGGCCACCAGCCGGTGCACATCGTATCCTTGGCCTACTCTCATCAGTCCTCTTGTCCCACCAGCCATTGCTCCACGACGACCAAATCATGGGGCGTTGTCACCTTGACGGCACGGGGGTCTCCGTCGACCACGCAGACAGGGTGTCCCAGCCTCTCGACCATTGCCGCATCGTCGGTGACCTCTACCTGTTGCCCGCGGGCGGCACGGTATGCCTCAAGAAGCAGCCCATAGCGGAAGGCCTGGGGTGTCTGCACGGCGATGAGGCGATCGCGGTTCAGCGTCTGCACCACGTGCCCGCCATGGACCTCTTTGATGGTGTCCGCCACCCGGATGCCGGGGATAGCCGCTCCATGCTTCTCCGCAGCCGAAAGGACGGCCGCCACGACTCCGGGATTCACCCAAGGCCGGGCACCATCGTGTACTGCCACCAGCTCGCTCCGATGCGGCACAGCCTGCAGACCCGCCCACACCGAGTCCTGTCGGCGCTCTCCACCTGGTACCACCGCAACGACTTTGTGCAGCGCAAAACGGTCGACGATCTCCTCCTTCACCAACTGCTCCCGTCCCTCGGGAACCACGACGATCAGGGCATCCGCCAGAGGCATGCGCTGGAAAGCGCGAAGGGAATAGAAGAGCAAAGGGCGCCCGTGGACGAGAGCGAACTGCTTCGGCGTGGTGGAGCCGAAACGCTCGCTGCGTCCTGCCGCCACCACTATCACCGTGGTGCGCACGGCCACACTCTCTTCCGCTTGCTGGCGCACGAAGCTACAGGATCAGCATGGCGTCGCCGTAACTGTAGAAGCGGAACTTTTCCCTGATCGCTCTGCGGTACGCCTTGAAAATCAGATCACGGCCGGCAAAAGCGCACACCATCATCAACAGCGTCGATCCCGGGAGGTGAAAATTGGTGATCAGGCGGTCCACAATCTTGAATTCGTACGGCGGGTAGATGAATTTGTCGGTCCACCCTTTGCCTGGCTTGACCCATCCCTCGGAGGTTACCACCGTCTCCAGGACGCGCACAGTGCTCGTTCCCACGGCAATCACCTTGCGCCCGGAGCGCATTGTCTCATTGATGGCGTCCACCGACTCTGGCGAAATCTCATAATATTCCGAATCCATCTTGTGGCGGCTCAAGTCCTCCACCGCCACCGGGCGGAAGCTCCCCAAGCCCAGATGCAAGAGGACTGGGACAATCTTGACCCCCTTCTTCTCGATCTTCTTCAGCAGTTCTCTGGTGAAGTGGAGGCCAGCCGTGGGGGCGGCCACTGCCCCTCGGGTCTTCGCGTAGACGGTCTGGTATCGCTCCTTGTCCAGCGGCTCGGGTTCTCGCTTGATATAAGGCGGCAAGGGCGACTTGCCAATGCGTTCGACGATTGCGTAAAAGTCGCCGTCGTAATGGAATCGCACCACGCGACCGCCAGAAACCGTATTGTCAATGACGTCGCACATCAGCTCCTTGCCCACGGTCAGGCGGTTGCCGATGCGCACTTTGCGTGCCGGCTTGACGAGTACTTCCCACAAACTTGGTTCCAACTCGCGGAGGAGGAATATCTCCACCTGCGCCTCGGTGCGATCTTTGGTGCCCAGAAGGCGCGCCGGAAAGACCTTGGTCTCATTGACCACCAGGCAGTCGCCCTCGTTCATATAGTCCACCACATCGCTGAACAAGGCCTCGTCAATCTCGCCGGTCTCGCGGTTGACGATCATCAAGCGGGCCTGGTCACGCCGTTTCGCAGGGTACTGTGCAATCAGCTTCTCTGGTAGGTTGTATTGAAAGTCTGCCAGCTTCATAGCTTCACTCCATCAGAAGTCACCGGTCGCTGTACCTTGGTCCTTAGAACAGGCTTTCCTGCTTTCGCTGAGGTCGCTTAAAGCCAAAGTGGGCAAAGGCGCGCTCCGTGGCCGTCCTGCCGCGGGCGGTGCGGTCGATGAATCCTTCCTGCACCAGGTAGGGTTCGTAGACTTCCTCGATGGTCTCGCCGTCTTCGCCAACTGCCACTGCCAAGGTGTTGAGCCCCACAGGTCCTCCTTTGAACTTCTCGATGACGGTGCAGACGATGCGCTTGTCCATTTCATCGAGACCCAGCTCGTCAACTTCCAGGCGACGGAGGGCATCCAGGGTCACCGGCAAGGTGATGCGCGACAGGCCCTCAACCTGCGCAAAGTCGCGTACGCGGCGCAGCAGGCGGTTGGCTACGCGCGGCGTTCCCCGCGAGCGCCTGGCGATTTCCAGTCCCGCCTCCTCGTCGAGGCCGATGTCCAAGATGCGTGCCGAACGTTTGATGATTTGAAAGAGCTCTTCCGGCTTGTAGTAGTCCAAACGGTTCGTCACGCCGAAGCGCGAGCGGAGCGGAGAGGTCAGTGAGCCGGCGCGCGTGGTCGCACCGATCATGGTGAAAGGCGGCAGTTTCAGGCGCACGGAACGGGCGTTCGGCCCCTTGTCGATGATAATGTCCACCTGGAACTCTTCCAGCGCCGGGTAGAGGTACTCCTCCACCACGCGGCTGAGGCGGTGCACCTCGTCGATGAACAGGACGTCGCGTTCCTCCAACCTGCTCAACAAGCCCACCAGATCCAAAGGCCTCTCCAAGGCGGGTCCAGAGGTGCAGCGAATGTTGACTCCCATTTCGTGGGCGATGATATTGGCCAGGGTTGTCTTGCCCAAGCCAGGGGGGCCATAAAAGAGGCAATGGTCGAGCGGTTCGCCGCGCTGCTTGGCAGCCTGGATAAAGACCTTCAGGTTGTCCACCAGCTTTTTCTGCCCGACGAACTCGTCGAAAGAGGTGGGACGGAGAGCGGTATCGAACTCGAGCTCGCCATCGAGGCGGCCCGGATTCGTTGCTCTATCGACTGCGTGTCGCTCAACCGCCATTTCTCTGCCTCATACGTTGCGCAAAGCGCGCTTGACGAGCTCTTCGGCCGTGAGCACCTCTTGGGGCCCAACTTGCGCGAGTACAGCCTGCAGGGTCTTCTGGGCAGCGTCACGGGTATGACCCAACGAGATGAGCGCCAGAAGGGCATCTTCCACCACTTCGGGCGCTACCTTGCCCTTGGCGCCGGGAATGCTGCCCACCGTCTCCGTCTCCACAGCGAAGCGTTCTTGGAGATCCATCACCAGCCGCTGCGCCAGCTTCTTGCCGATGCCCCGCACTGCGGCAAGGGCCTCTGTATCCCCCCTGGCTATGTGCTGGCGCAAGTCGTGCACCGTGCTCCCACAGAGGATGTTGTGCGCCAGCCGGGGACCGATGCCTGTCACCGAAAGCAGACGGGTGAACATCTCCCGCTCCTCGGCGGTGGCAAAGCCAAAGAGTTCCAGAGCATCTTCGCGGACGTGCAAATAGGTAAGAAGCCGGACTTCGGCCCCAGGGGCTCCCAAAGCTTCGAAGCTGGAAAGAGGGATGGCAACATCGAATCCGACGCCTGCCACTTCGACAATGGCGCGCGTGGGGGTTTTGTGGACTAACGTACCCTTGAGGTAGGCAATCATTCCCGCGTCAGCACCCCTTGTCCGACGTTCGCAGAACAAAAGGGCGCTGCCTTGCTCCACGCCATCCGGCCGTATTGCGCCACCACATCCGTAATTCACCTCGGCTTCAGGGCCCAGCGTTGGGCGTGGCACAGGGCCACCGCCAGCGCGTCTGCCGCATCGTAGACGCGCGGTGCTTCTTGCAGGCCGAGAAGCTTGCTTACCATGTACCGCACCTGCTCCTTGGAGGCCACTCCGTTGCCAACCACCGCCCGCTTCACCTCGGTGACCGCGTACTCGAACACCGGGAGCCCATGTTGTTCGGCCAGAAGAAGCACGACGCCGCGCGCGTGTCCCACGCTGAGCGCCATGCGTGGGTTCTTCGCTAAGAAGAGCTCCTCAATCGCCACCCCCTCGACAGGACAAGCCTCAAGTAGGGCGCCTAGTTCATCATAAATGGTCCGCAGCCGCTTGGCAAGTGGGAGGTGAGCTGCCGTAACGATGCTGCCGTAGCCGCCTGCACTGAAGCGCTGTCCGTCTGCGGCAACCACGCCGTAGCCGGTGCGCGCTACTCCAGGGTCAACGCCTAACACGTACACCAGTACTGCTCGCGGCCTGGGAGGCGAACACCGTCGTTAACCCTGCTCCAACTCCTCCAGGACCTTGTCGTCGATGTCAAAGTTGGAGTAGAGGTTTTGCACGTCTTCTTGCTCCTCGAGGGCATCCATCAGCTTGAGAAGGGTTTCGGCGTTCTTGCCTTCCACCTTCACCGTGCTCTTGGGGTACATGGTGAGTTCTGCCCTCTCTATCTCGAGATCCTTGGCGAGGAGCGCACGCTTGACGTTTTCGAATTCGGCCGGCGAGGTGGTGATTTCGTAGGTCCCTCCCTGGTTGCGCAAGTCTTCGGCTCCTGCCTCCAAGGCAATGGCCAAAAGGTCGTCTTCCGACTTGCCCGAGGGCTTGACCGTGATCACACCCTTCTTCTCGAACATCCAGGCCACGCAGCCGTTCTCGCCGAGGTTGCCGTTGTACTTGCTGAACAGGTGCCTGATCTCGGCAACGGTGCGGTTCTTGTTGTCAGTGAGCGTCTCCACCATGATAGCTGCCCCACCCGGCCCGTAGCCCTCGTAGACCGCTTCTTCGTAGACGACGCCGGGCAGCTCACCGGTACCCTTCTTAATGGCCTTTTCGATATTGGCCGCTGGCATGTTGGCCGCCTTGGCGGCAGCAACCGCGGCACGCAAGCGGGGGTTGGCATTCTCATCGCCACCGCCGATGCGTGCGGCAGTGGTGATTTCGCGGATCAGGCGCGTGAAAAGCCGACCGCGCTCAGCGTCAACTTTGGCCTTCTTGTGCTTTATGCTATGCCACTTGGAATGTCCGGACATGCATTTCCTCCCACGGGCTTCATCACACGCCGGTATGGGCCGGCCGTCACTGTTTTGGCTGATAAATTTAATAAAATTGGCCTCGATATGCAAACGAAAAATCCGCGGGCTAAGCCGCGGCTTCGCAATGTTGCACAGGAGGCCAGTGTGCGCCACGCAGCGCTGGGGCGATTGCTTACGGCTGCGGCGGCGCACCCCCCGGCGCGACCATGGTGCGTACCACCCACGCCTGGCCAAATCCTTTCTCAATAGCCTTTTGCTGGAGCTCCTCTGCCTCGAAACGCGAGAGGCAATCGCCCACGCGCACCTTGTAGTAGGGTGCATCGAAGACCATGTACACCGGCTCTTCGAACTTCAGCAAGGCTTCCTTGCGCACCTCCCGCGCTACTTCCTCGAAGGGCGTGGAGATGATCTGCACCCGATAACCCGGAAGCAAGGACGGCTGCGCCCCTGCCTCTGCGCCCGTCGGCTCTGTCTGCGCTACCACACCGCCGCCGGATCGAGCTGCCCCCTCCGGCACCGGAATTGCCGGCTCGCTTTCCTTGAGACTCGCCGGGTCCCAGTCTTCCACTACCCCGCTCACCTTTTTTGGAGAAGCAGCGCTCTCGGCCTGCCGCGACGTAGTGGCACAACCCACCACCAGGGCGGTCAGGCCCATCCATCCGCCAAACGTCCACAAAGCTATCCTACCCATCATATCGCTTTGCCTCTTCTCCGGCAATGTCCTCATGTCGGCAAGTCGCTGACAGCAAAATATCGTCCGCCCGCTGCACACGCTTTGACCACCACCGCAGCTCTGCTTAGTGAGCAGCGGGCCAAAGCGAAGTCATGCCTTCGCAAGTGTCTGCCAGCGGCATTGCCTCACTGCATCTTGAGCATTTTCATCGACGCGGCAAACGCCCCCGCCTGCAGCCGGCAAATGTACAGGCCGGAGCCAGCCGCGCGCCCCAGTGCGTCTCGACCGTCCCAGGCGACAACGTACCATCCCGGCGACTGGGGGCCGTCCACCAAGGTGGCGATCTCCTGACCGAGCATGTTGTAAATGGTCAGCCGCACGTGGACCTGTTCACCATCGGCAGGCTTGGCTATGCGATAGGAAATCTCCGTCCCCGGGTTGAAGGGGTTCGGATAGTTGCCCGCCAGCGAAGAAACGCTGGGCGGCTCTACCGTCACCACTACTACGGGCGAATACTCGAAGCGCCCATCGTTGTCCAGTTGCTTGAGCCTGTAAGAGTAGGTGCGCGCCAACACCTTTTGATCGACAAACTGATAGCTCCGCGGTCTTGTCGTGGTACCAGCACCGCGCACAAAACCGAGGACCGACCACTCCCTTCCGTTTGCTTCGCTGCGCTGCACCTCGAAGCCATAATTGTTGCTCTCGCTCTTTGTCGTCCACTGCAGTACCACCTGCCCTTCGCCTGGGTGGGCCTCAAAGCTCGCCAGCTCCACAGGGAGCGTGGTAGCAGAGGCCACGTTCGAATAGGGCGAACGATTGCCCCTATCGTCCAGCGCCACGACCACGAAGTAGTAGGTCGTGTTCTTGGCCAGCCCAGTCACCGTGATGGTTTGGCCCAGGCCAGGTTGCACAGGCTGCGGCGGAGAGGAAAAGACCGTGGCGGCCTCCCACCACCCAGCGGTGTCTGCACCCACTGGCTGCGTGGAGTAGCGCACCTCATAGGCCGATGCGGCGCCTCCGAGCCACCCGTCGTCACCCGGGGCGGTGAGGCTCAACGTCACGTAGTCATCTTGCACCTGCTCAATCGCCAGGTCGGCGATCCGCGCAGGGGGAACTTCATCTGGAACAGGCAGGGTAGTCGCCTCGGCAACGTTGGAATAGGCAGAGCGGTTGCCAACTTCGTCGACAGCCACCACCACGAAAAAGTACGTCGTATTCTCCTGCAGACCGGTGACGGTGATGGTCTGCTGTTCACCCGGTTGGGCAGGCAGTGGTGGAGCCGAGAAAACCGTAGCCGTCGCCCACCAGGCCGCAGTGTCTGCTCCCACCGGCTCGGTGGAGTACCGAACCTCGTAGGTTGTTGCGGGACCTCCAGACCAGCCATCATCTCCCGGTGCAGTCAGGCCAAGCGTCACAGACTGCTGCTGGACCCCTACGGCTGCGAGGTCAACGATCCGCGCAGGGGGCACTGTGTCTGGAGCCGGCAGTGTCGTGGCGGTGGCCACGTTTGAGTAGGCAGACCGGTTGCCCACATTATCAAGCGCCACGGCAACGAAGTAGTAGGTCGTGCCTTCCTGCAAGCCGGCGATGACGATGGCTTGGGCCTGCCCTGGCGGCCCGGGCTGCGGTGGAGCAGGAAAAGCCACAGCTGCCTCCCACCAAGCAGCCGTGTCTGCCCCGACCGGTTGCGTGGAGTAGCGAACCTCGTAACTTGTGGCCGGTCCCCCGGACCATCCATCATCCCCAGGAGCGGTTAGGCTGAGCGTCACCGATTGTTGCTGGACATCAACCACTCCCAGGTCGGCGATGCGCGCAGGTGGGACAAGGTCGTAGACCTCAGGGGTTCCCCATGCCTGCAGCGCTGCGCTCGCTTGTCTGCCCAGTTGCTCTGCCTGCTCATAAGTGAGGTTGAACGGGAAGTAGTACGACCAGTAAGTCAAGTTCAGGGTACCCACCATCGTGTCGTTGTCTTCCAAGATAATCCCCGTCTCTCCATAGGAACCGTCCTCGCCGGTGTTCGGCGATTCAGGTGAGGCGGTATCGCGGAAGAAGAGCCGATAGCGGTCGCTAATCGGGTTCCCGCCCAATGCCACCACGCCCAGCACCGAGGCCTTCGTGAGCACCCTGCCCGGATAACCCGGATCGGCCACGATGAGGTACCAGTTGGTCCCCGGCCACAGTAGGTTATCCTTGAACCCTGCCGCCTCGACCGCATTGATGCGATTGCCGGCCTGGTTGTAGGGGTTGTAGAAAATCATCCCATAGGCACGGGAATTGAGGTCGTAGGAGAAGCGGAGCATGCGCAAGCTCACATTCGGTATGGTCACAAGTGAGCGCTCGCCAGTGGCCATGTAGGAGAGGTACGGGTAGTAGATGGTCGTCAGCTTGAGGCTGTCGGTGAACGATACGCCCATCACCGACCCACTGAACAGAATCACCTGGGAGCGGATCACGCGCACCGCGCCGGCGCGAGCATCGACTCGGCGCAGACTGATCCACGGGTGGTCTTCGGTGAACGGCTCGATGTTCAGGCCGTACACATTCACCTGCAGGCGGAATTTCTGCCGGTCCAAGAAGTCGAGGCCATCTCCGCCAGCAGCGGCATTGATGGCCAAATAGTCGGGAAACCCTTTCACTCCGTTCTGGATCGTGTAGCTGACACCGGTGACCAGGTCCGTGGCCTGATTGTACCCCATGTACTGAGAGGACGAGGTGGGGAGAGTGGATGAGAGGTAGACGTACACATACCCCTGCCTCAGCCCATCGAGCGTGTCGGCCACGGTGACGACATAGCGATTATTGGCCCGCGCCTCTGCATCCGCCACCCAGGCATCCTCGGGGCAGAGGTCTCCAGCATCGGACGCCATGAAGACCAACTCATCGAGGGAATCGAGCACCCCGTTGTACGTGGGGGCGAAGTAGGTGGAGAGGTTGTCCCGCTCGTCAATCTGGAACGGGATGGGGAGCCACTGGTCGCTGTCCGCGCGATAGGAATAGACCCTCACGTTCGTCACCGGCGCACCGACAAGCACCGGCAGATGACGTCCCAGCAGCACCACGGGGTCGTACGGCCGCTGCAGGTCTGCGGCCAGAAGTGGCCCAGCAAGCAGCAGGACCATCGCCCCCTGACGCCACATTCGGCTCCAACTGTACCCTGCACCCATGGCAGCTCCTTTCGCCTCCTCCATCACCGGTGGAGAGTCCCCCTACTTCCGAAAGCTTTCGACCGCCTGTTCAACCGTAGGGAATGTCTCGAAGATGGTGACCAGTTTGGTAATCATGAGCAGGCTCTGCACTTTTTCGGCCACGCCCGCCAGACGAATGTCGCCCTGTGCATTGCGCAGCGTGGTCATGGCACCCATGATGGCACCTAGGCCGGAACTGTTCACCCACTTCACTTTGGACAAATCGAGGACCACGCGCTTGATGCCCCTACCCACCAGCTCTTTGACCTTCTCGTGGACCTCAACCGTCTCAGGACCCCCCATCAAGTTGCCTTTGACCTGAAGGACTGCAACGTCTCCCTGCAACTGCTCCTTGATCGCCATAGCTTCCTCCGCGTGCTTGGTCCATTCGAAGAACTTGGTTCAATTTACGAATTTCCGCACAAGATTGCAACTCATTTCTCGTGCTTTAGCCCAACGGCCGTGCGGCCAACCGGCTTGGCCATTGCGTCTTTGAGCCGGGCACCGGCGGCAAGAA
This sequence comes from Calditrichota bacterium, assembly GCA_014359355.1. Classification (NCBI taxonomy): domain Bacteria; kingdom Pseudomonadati; phylum Calditrichota; species Calditrichota bacterium. Next base: position 10,887 of record JACIZP010000385.1, read on the forward strand.
CCTGCGCAGCTCGTTCCCCCCAGCCGCTCTCCAGGTAGTACTCGCCCACCTTGCGATAGGCATCTGCCACTCCTTCCGGACCCAGGATGCGCGCCAAGAGCCTCTCTGCTGGCATCCCGAGGCCCAAAGCCACCTCATCTGGCTCTTCAATGATCCATGCCAGCAAAGGCACATTGTCGGCATAGGCTGCGATCAGTTCGAGAAGAAGCTCCCGCCCCTCATCGAAGAGACCCTTGATGTTCACCAGATTGGTGGACAGAGTCTCCTGGACGGTCTGCCTGCCTTCTTGGTCATCATGGTAGTACCCGATGCCGCAACGATACTCTTCCACTACCATCATCTTATGGCAAAGCAGCTCCACATTAACCAGGAACCGCAGCTCCGGTCCCTGTGGAGTGAATTTGCCCACTTCCTGGAACTTGCCGGCAGCGATATCTTCTGGGCGGCGGAAGACAAGCCTGAGGTCGTGGTGGACTTCCTGAAGCATGGCCCTGACCACCCGCAGCTCTTCGGCTGCCACGCCAAGTTCCCTGATGAAGCCCTCGAAAAGGGTGGCGAAGCGGTCGGATGTCTTAAGATACTGACGCACCGCCCTGGCGATCCGCCAGGGGCGAATGGTCACCACATACGCGCTCACTTGAGGCCGAAACAAGTCATCCACCATGACAGCCTCGGCATTGCTGCGCATCTGTCACAAGCGCTCTTCAACTGCAGCCCCATACAGCGCGTTGAACAAGACGCGGAAAGTTGCCACCGTCCAGGCGCGGAAATGGGGCCTGAAGCCGAAGAGAACGACCTTGCCTCTGCCGAGCTCGCATTCGGCCAGCGCTGCGCGCCCGGCAATCAACTTTTCTCCTTGCAGCCAGCCGCTCAGCAACAGGCTGTCCGAGGCGAAAGAAATGGGTTGCTGAGGGGTCCCCCCGGCAAATGCCATCGCCTCAGTCATGAAGATCGCCGCGGAGGGAGGCATGCCAAAGCAAAGCGGGTGCTGGTTGTCGCAGCGCACGCGGAGGAGCGAACCAGGGCACCGGAAATCACGCCCCTGACCATCGGCCAGCACGTTGCGCAGCGGCAGGGCAAAGTGACGCAAAGGGAGCGCGCAGGCCGCCCCAAGGGCAACGAGCGTTCCGCCTCGTTCGACGAACTGGCGGAGCTGTTCTACACCCTCGCGGCCGAGGCCGCCGCTGTAGGCAGCCGGATACTGCTCTCTGCTCGCCCCATCCAAGAGAGTCCGCTCCCCCATGCTCGGCAGCACGATGACGTCGAAGGATCGGGCAAGGTCTCCGGCCCTCACGTCTGCGTCGTGCAAAACCCGGTAGGGGAAGCTATCGCGCTCCAGGACCCATCTGAGCCATCCTTCGTCCGCCACCGGCACGTGGCTCTGGTAGATTCCCACGCGCGGCTGGCGCAGAGGCCAACCCTGTACCGAAGGAATGGCCTCGACCGGGAGAAGCTCAACCCCCAGAGCCGTTGCCAGGCTGTCGACCGACTGCCAGAAGCCCATATGCTCCAGCACGAAGGTGCCCGCCTGCCATCGGCGCCCGTCCGCCTCAAAGTGCCGCTTGGCCCATTGCACGCGTCCTCCTCGTGCCAACACAAAGTTCACGATAGCGAAAGCACGCTCCTGCGCAGGAGACAAGAGGTAAGCGGCACCGGTTCGCCGCCCCGCCATGCCCCCTTGGGGCACGAGAGCGGCTTCTTGCAGCACCAGGTCGGATGGCAACGGGCCTACAACCTTTTCGGTCGTTACGCCCATGAGCAAGGGAAGCTGGTGAGCGGTGACGTCGTACGGCTCTGCGGGCGGCGCCTGCGGGTGTAAGCGAGGGGCTTCGTAGCGCATGGGCTCCAACAACGTGCGCGCGTAGCCACCAAATGGCTGCGCCAGCGGGATCACATATGTGCCTGCAGCGTACGTGCGGCTTCCGACCCGGAAAGGCTTGGCCGCCTCGTAGACCTCTACCAAGCCGCGGCGCAGAACCTTCAGCATCTCGATGGCTGCCACAGGGTCGTGCTGATGCCGCGGCACCAGGAAGGCAGAGACCTCGTCCCGAGGGCGCAAGGCGTTTTGCGCGACAAGGTGGGCATTGCGCACCCATTGCTCACGATTCCGAGCCACCTGCTGCAGCACCGCCCAGGCCACCGCCTTGTCATAATCCACAATGTCGCGCAAAGTCCACCTGCCTCCAGACCACGGCAAGGGCATGTTCCACCGGCGCGTGAGCAGCTCGTCGCGGCCACGGGCGGCAAGCTCTGCTGGGCGGATCGTCACCGGGGTCGCCAACCGACAACTGGCGGCTTCGGAGAGGAAGCGAATACCTCCATGGTAGTTTGGATAGGCACGCGCAGGCGTCCAGGCATCAAAGTTGGCATTCATGATTACCCCCGCATATCCCTGGGCGGTGAGTTCCAGAGCCACATGCGTGCCCAGCATGGTCATTGCCCCCTGCAGCACAGGGTCGACATTGGGGTCAATGGGGTCCACATAAGGCGGAAGAAAAAGGCGCGCACCATAGCTGCCCATCTGATGCATATCCAGCACCACGTGGGGCAGCCAGGCATTGTACACACTGTCCACGGTGAGGCCAGTTTCCGCCTGAGTCAGCATGAACCAGTCGCGGTTCAAATCGTGCCCGGCATAGCGGTGGTAAAGCCACGGCGGACTGCTCCCCTCGTAAGGCGTCCCCAGCTGCTCACGATACCAGCGGACGACCATGTTGAGGCCGTCGGGGTTATGGGCTGGAATCAAGAGCAGGATCACTTCATTGCGCACAAGCGCGGCCGCCGGGGACTCGTCGGTGACCAGCTCGTAAGCAAGTTCGGGGGCCATCTGCGAAGCGCCAATCTCGGTGGGATGGATGCTGCAGTTAATGCTCACGATGCCGCGTGCCTCTTTGAGGAGACGTGAGGCCTGCTCTGGAGGCGTGCGCCGCGCATCCGCAAGCTGCGCCTGCAGCCCGCGATAGTATCCTTCCCTTTGCAGATTGGCCTCAGAACTAATGGCCGCGACGAGGAGAGGGTTGCCCTCGGTTGTGGGGCCCACGAAATGCAGGCGCACGCGCGGCGATGCGTCAGCAAGGGCACGAAAGTAGGCGAGGAGCTGGTCATAGTCGACAAGGGAGCGGTCGCTGCCCAAGCGGAAGCCGAAAAACTCTTCCGGACTGGGCACTTGCGCCCCGCCCTCTCCTGCTGCCCACAGGAGCAGCACTGCGACAACAAGGCTCACTGCAGCGATGTGCAGTACGTTCCTCACGACACACTCCCGAAGATTCCCAGGCATAACCCCCTTCGCCACGACCCGTTTCAGCGAAAGATCTGCCTGGTGCCCGGCGTGAAGTTATCCACGTGAAGTTTGAGGAGGCGCAGACAGTCCTGTGCGTGGCGCGACTCATCCACTTCCACCCAGCTTACGCTGTCCCGGTTTCGGTCCAACCAGCTAAAGAGGATTTCGGCAAGCTGTTGCTCCAATTCCCCTGGCGTTCTCGGCTCCGGCGAGAAGTAGAGGCGGTTCAAGAGACCGAGCACTTCCTCCCCGTCGAGCGGGGGTTGCGCCCGCATCTGCGCGAATGCCCCGCGGCGGGAGGCGAAGAACAGCTCCACAGCTCCCGGGACCGCGGACGGAAGGAGCAAGATGCGATTGGCCCGCGTCTGTGCCCGGACTGGCCGGGCATGCACCTCCAATTGCCGGTTCACTGGCGGATCGTGTTCCGCAATCAGACGATGCTCCAAGAGGAGGGCCTCAAGCTCAGAGCCCACCTCCACGATGCGGATGTCGTGCACGTGCTGGCGCAACAAGGAAGTTTTTGCCTCCTCGGCGCGCGAGGCTTGGAAGTAGCTGCGCACTCTCCGGCGTACATTGCGGGCTTTGCCCACGTACAGGACCTCGCCGAGCTGGGAAAGCATGAGGTAGACACCTGGTGCCGGCGGCAGGCTCTGCAGAAACTCAGGCCCGAAGCGCAAGCTGGACCAATGCCCAGGCGGGACAGGCGGCTCTGCAAGCTCCACAACCTCATCCAGGGTACGGAGACCCTTCTCCAGGCAACGCTCCAGGAGCACGATAAGCTCCTCCGCCAAGAGCGCGCTCAGGGACAGGGGGTCATCGAGTCGCAAAGGCAAGCCGAGCGCGGCGGCGAGCCTTTCCGCGGAGCTGAGCTTCTGCCCAAAAAGTCCGCGCGCAAGGCCCTGGAGGGAGAAGGCATCGCATTCCAAGTCCCCGAAGCCAGCGCGCACGCTCAGGCTGTTCAGCGAACGAAGCGCCGTGGCACCCCTAAACTCCACAACGCAGCCCCCTTGCACCGCCCGAAGCAGCTCAGCCAGGGTGCCCCTCCTGCCAATGCACGAAGGAACCCTTCCTTGCCAGGTCACCTTGGGAAGGCTCTGGGGCCGCTCGCGCGCGACAAGTCCTCCCCCGGCAAGACTGAGATCGTGCACGATTTTGAAGGCCAGCTGACTCGTCTCGCGCGCTCCGACAGCCACCAGGAAGAGGACCTGGCGCAGGTCTCGGCCCTTCACTTGCCACCCGGCTGCGGTGTGCTCGAAGCGGGTGTCCCCCGCCACGGCAGCAGCGATAAGTCGTTCCGCCACCTGCGAGGAAGCGCCGTGGATCCCCAGCACGTCCCTTACCAAATGGGCCGAGGGCACGGCCCCAGCTCTGCCCCGTAGGTAGCTGTACAGCTTCTCCCTCATGCCCTCTGGGGATCCTTCGTGCACCCCTTTGCTGCCCCGTAGAGCGCCGGGTTGAGCGCAGGGTCGTTGTACATCTTGAATTGCCGATAGAGCTTGAGTCTCTTCTCTCCGGCCAGCAGCTCAATGAGCAGACGCTCCAGGCAGGCAACCAGGTCATCCCGCTGCTCCCGGAGGACCACAAGGCGGGCTTCGCAGGCCGCACGATGTCCTGGACCGACGTCTTCACGGCGCGCCTGTTCGGCCATGTGATAGATCTTCAACGAGGCGATGGACAGCCGGTCGACGATGCTGCCCGGCGTCTCTGAGTTTTGCGGCGCACTCGCATGCGGACGAACGCCCAGGCATTCCAACCTCGCAAGCAACTGGCCGTCAAGCTGCTCGATGGTGTCGTTCCTCCGCTGGTTCCACCGGTCAATGGCCCTCTTGTGCGCGACGATCACTGCATCGGGAACATCCGGACGGCGCGCCTCGTCCTCCTCGTGCCAGAGGGAGAAATTGCAGACATGCAGAGTCTGCAACAGCTCGAGGAACCCGTCCGGCTGGGCAGGCGGCTTCGGGGAGTCCTGGTGCCACCGGGTCGTCCAAGAGTCCAGCAGCTCGACCAACTCCTTCACGCCCTCCGCCTCGATAAGGGCGGAAATCCTTTGCGTGTTCGTTTTCTCAAGAGAACTCATGCGATCTCGCCGATTCGCGTTGCCGAGAGCGGAACAACTCGCCGTCCACGCCTCCGCGCACCGCGTGCTCGATGGTTCAGTTCACAGCAGGCGCAGGCCAACCGTTCGTTCCACGGCCTGGCCGGAGTGGCGGTCGCTCACCTTGACGGTCAGCGTGTACTGGCCGCTGCTCACGTTGCTGACGTCGATGGCCACGTATTCCGGAGTAAACTCGGAGGTTCCGCTCCTTTCCGCACGAATGGTCAATGAAGGTTTTTCGCCGCTGCCAAGGAGACCAAAGACTGTGCTGACTCCCTTCTTCCCACCCTTGACGGCGTCCAGCCGATACTCCAGCACATATTCCGTCCGCCCGTTCTGGTCCGGATGCAGGCCGTAGAGCTCGAAATAGACGTACACCGGTTGCTGGCGCAAGAAGGTCTGGGTAGGGTTAGGGACGATTTCCAAGTCATTCCACACGAAGTTGGAAGGCCTTGTCGCCTGGGTGATCCGAGTAGCAAGCAGCAGGTCGCTGACATGCAATCCGGGAGTCGCATAGTCTTCCACGGCCCGTTGCAGCTTGAAGCCTCCCAGCAGATCCAGCTCAGGCACGCGCACGTGAAAACCGACGTTGTAGGTCCCCGCCGCCAGCAGGAAGCGTCGCGCCTCCAGATAGGCCGCCCCACTGCGGTGTGGGTCCACTTCGGCCGTGAGGCGCTCCTCCCCCACCGGGCGGAGGGAGCGGTCGAACAGAGCCACGCCGTGCTCCACGTGCACAAGTCGCGTGTCCGGCTTGGCCCGTTGTGCTAATTGCCGCAGCGGCACCGCAAAGCAGAGTTCCAAAGCCGTGAGCCCCTTCTCGCCCCGGAAAGTGGTCAGCATGAAAGGCACCTCTAACGGCTGGATCGCCTTGTCCCAGGTGTGCCGGTCAGTTGACAATGCCACCGCAACCGCCTGTTGGCTCTGCTGCGCCATCTGCTCCACCAGGTTCAGCCGTTCCAACTGGTCGGCGCGCAAGAGGCGCGCATACTCTCCGCCCCATGTGAGGCGGTCCTCCAGCATGCGCGGATCGTCGATGAACGGCGCCAGGCGCCAGGCCGTGGGCGAGTTCTCCAGCATGAAGTGGAAGGTCATCCGCGGGTTGAAGGGCGTCTGGTAGTAAAGCCACGACTCATTGGCCTCCACGTCCTGACCCAGTGTGGTGGCTCGTTCGTCCGGCTCGCCGTGGCGGATGAAGATGAGCCCCTTGTCGTTGAACTCCTCGTTCAGCCTGCTCACTTGGGAGAACTGCAACCGGTTGAGTTTGTCCGGGTTGTTGAAACGCGTCCTGAAGCCGTCGTACTCATAGTTCTTCTCGGCGTACAACAGGCGGCGATAGTGCTCTGCCAGGCGGCAGTTGGTCTCGGCTGCCGGGGTCGGGTCACGCTCCGTCCACATGGCGCGGAAAAAGGCGATGAGCGAGTCGGGAGAGCGGAGGGAGCGATAGAACTCCAACTCCTGGTCGTTCAGAACATACTTCACGTCCTCGAAGACGAGGTTTGCGTCCACGCGCGAGCTAATTTGGTCAACTGCCTGCCAGAAGAACTTCTCGCCCTCCGCGACATTCCCCCGCTCGTATGCGACGCGCGCAAGGGAAAGATAGACGGGCTGACGAGGCATGCTCAGGGGTTGGTCCAGCAGGGCCCGCAGGAGCGAGTCGGCCGCAGCCAGTTCCCCGGCGCGCCGCAATGCTTCCGCCTGGGAGTAGCGGGCATGTTCCCACGGCTGTTCCGCCAGCCAGGCCAGAGCGCTGTCGAGCCTCGTATGGGTGATGAAGTAGCGATAAAGGCGGAAAATGCCCACCTGCGGCCCCTCGAGGTCCGGCCGCAGCCGGAGCTGCGCGTGCGCCGCCTGGACGGCTTGTGTGTAGCGCTCGCGGTAGCGACAGAGCACCGCGTACTGGTAGAGCACGTCCTGGAAGGAGGAATCGCGCGCTAACACCTCGTTGAAGTGCTTCTCAGCCTTGTTCCAGTCTAACTTGCGCAGCAACAGCGCCTTGTACTTGCCGCTCTCGCGGTAGCAGATGCCCCGGTAGTAGTGAGCTTCCAGGTCGTCTGGCTTGCGCTCCAAAATTGCGCCGAACTGGTCGTTGGCCTCGCCCCAGTCCTCATTCGCCACGGCGATCTTGCCCAGGCCGGCGCGCGCCGCCAGCGAGGATTTGTCCGCCTTCAGTGCCTTTTGATAGAGCTGGCGAGCGGCCTGCAGTTCACCCCTCAGGCGCAGAGAATCGGCACGCGCCAGGAGTTGGGCGGGCTGGGCAAGACCACGTCGCGCGGCACATGTCCCGCCCACTATCCACAGGCTCAGGGCTAGTACCAGGCACCTGCGTAGGCTCAAGCTCATCGTACTGCCTTCCCAGTCACATGGAGATGCCTCGTGACCGCAGGGGAGAAAGCCGCACGCTCCACGCCGCCTAACTCGCTCTCGCGGCCGTTCCCTTGGTCCACGCCCAGCTCATAGTCGTACTGCACCGCCGCAAGGTCGCTCTGTTCGAAAACCCTCCTCTGCTCGGCCATCCTCTCCGCTGGTAGGACGTCCAAGAGCCCCGCTTCTACTAACTTGGCGTAACCAGTGCCCGGTGCCACGACCAGGTCGGAGAAAGAGACGCCCGGCGGATCAAGTTGGCGTAGCAGGGAGAGCGTCTCCTGCAAGTGTTCCTCGAAGAAGCGTTCGCCTCCCAAACCCATGAGGATGATGGCCACGAAGTGGATGCCCGCCCCACGGAGCATCTCCCCTGCCGCGAGGATGCGCTCCCGCTCCGTTCCTGGCACTCCACCTTTGGTTTTGCCCATCAGACGCAGCAGGCGTGCCGAGCCAGTCTCCACGCCCCACCAGAGCAGACCAAGGCCCAACTCGCGCAATCGCCGGAGCCCATCCACGCCCTTGGCCAGCACGCTCTCCGTGTGGCAAAAGGCACTTACCTCCACCGGCTCCACACGGGACTCCACTCTCCTGAAGTAGAGGCATTCGGAAGACTCGTCGTACGCGGTCACCTGGGCGCTCGAAACTCGGCGCCCAGGGAAATGGGCACGCACCAGACGCAGCACCTGCTCCAGCTTCGCCTGCTCAGTGCACAAGGCGTCGGCATCCAAGAGCATCACGCGGCGCACAGGCAGGCCACGCCGGCTGCACTCAGCCGCCACGAACCGCGCCTCTTCTGCGATGCGCCAAAGCGGCTTCTCCGAGAAGGCCACGTCCTTGAAGAAAGGGCAGAAGATGCAGCCATTGTGCGGGCACCCGACATTAATCTGCAGAAAAGCGGTGCCTCCGGAAGCCTCGGCCGATGGCACAACGCGTGGGGCAGCGTCCCATCCCTCGAAGAATCCGCCAGCTACCAATTCCCGAACAAGCTCCCTCATGCCCTCGTGTCGCAGGGTCATTTCCGGAAACACTCGGCCGGGCTCTGGCGCAAAGCAGATTGCATCGCCAGAGCCATTTCCGCCCAGGTTTGCCGGAAAGCCGCTCCGCACGAGAGGGCGCCGTTTGCTCACCGCCCAGAGACGCCGGCTTTGTCCGACATTGGCGCTCAGGCAGCTTGTTGAGCCGCGTGCCTCCAAGCACTCGCTGTTCCGCAGCCTTTGCGACACCACCGGCGCGCGCTGCTTAGATGTGCAGTTCGATGACATCGCCGTCCTGCAGCTGATAGTCCTTCATCACGCGCTGGCCGTCGAACTTGCCGTCGCCCCACACCCGGGCAAAGCGGAGTTTCTCGCCAAAGTCGTGGTGCACCATGTTGGCAAACTCCAGCAGCGTGGCGTGTCGCTTGAGGACAAACGGCCGGGAAAAGTCGGGGTCTTTCCCCGGCGGCTTGGAGTAGACGCGCAGCACGTTGAGCATACCAAAGATTGCGCGGCGGAGCTCCTCCAGCCCGTCGCCCCGTTGTGCAGAGACCGCAAGCATCCGGTGCTCGCCAGCGTAGAGCTCTTGGAGGAACGCAAATGTCTCTCCGGCGTTGGGGCAGTCTATCTTGTTCCCCACCACGAGACACTGCTTCTCGACCACGCTGGCCCATGGGTCAAACTGGGCCTGGCCGGCTACCGGCTTTATCTTGCACTGGTGCAAGAGACGCAAGGTTTCTTCAAACTGCTCAAGAGGGTCGTCACACGCCAAGTCGATGACAATGAGGGCGGCGTCTGCCGTACGGACGATGCCCGCCACCCATGGCTCCATGTGCTGGCTGCTGAAGGGGGGCAGGTCGACGAGTTGCACTTGCACGTTCTCAAAAGGCATCATGGCAGGGTAGGGCGCGCGAGTGGTGAAGGGATACGGAGCCACCTCGGGGGTGGCGTGGGTCAACGCCGCCACAAGCTGCGACTTGCCCACGTTTGGTGCCCCGATGAGCGCGACCTGCCCTGCCCCTTCTTTGGGCACGGCAATGGCAAAGCCCTTGCGCTTGCCAGATTGTTGAATCTCCTCATTGAGCTTGGCGATGCGGCGCTTGATGTCCGCCTGCAGTTTCTCGGTGCCCTTGTGCTTGGGCACGGTGGCCAGCATCTTGCGCAGAGCGTCCAACCGCTCTTGCGGCGTACGCGCTTGTTTGTACTCGCGCTCCGCATCCAAGTATTCGGGGGTCAAATTCGCTGGCACTGTCGAACTTCCCTCCGAAATGCCTCAGCGCCGGCCGCAGCACCTACTTTCGCCTTGGCTTGTCGCGGAAGTAGCTCACTATCGCCCCATAGAGAATGCGAGCCACCCGTTCGCGTCCGGCGCCACTTGCCAGAAAGCGTTCGTGGGCCGCATTGGACAAATAGAGCGGCTCGACCAGGATCGAGTATGCGGCGCCGTTAGAGCGCAGCACATAGAAAGACCGCCCTCCGTAGACGAGCTCCTCGGTCTGCAGGGCGTTCATCAAAGCAAGCCCCACATGTCGCGCTAACTCGCGGCTTCTTTCGGAATAATAGTAGACTTCGGTCTTGTTCTTCTGCCGGTCGCGGGACGCGTTCAGGTGTACGGAAATCATCAGATCCGGCTGCAGCGCGCGCGACATATCGCGGCGGGCGGCCAACGAGGGGCCGCTGTCGTCGATCCTGGTCATGCGCACGTCAAACCGGCGGTCGGCCAACAGGCGAGCCGCCAGACGGCGCGAGATGTCCAGCGTGACATCCTTCTCCCGCGTACCGAATCTGCCCACCCCGCCCGCGTCTTCGCCGCCGTGCCCGGGGTCAATTAACACCACGATGGGGCGCTCGCGTTCCCGTGGCCGCGGACTCGGCCCCGCGACCACCGCCACCAGCACGAGATTGCGCAGGCGCCGTACCCTGACCCTGGTCTCCGCCTGAACTGTGACGACCAGACGGACGGTCTGGGGATCGTGTTGAGCCCAGAGGAACTCCTCCACCCGGTCATAGCAAACGCCGACCCTGCCAGGTTTGCACACCACACACGGGGCCAGGTC
>JACIZP010000386.1 GCA_014359355.1 Calditrichota bacterium
GGCAATGTGGCGCTTCACTCGCCTCGGGGTGGGGGAGCAAAGGAAAGTACTCCTCGAGGCGATGGTAACGGATGCTCCGGCAGTATATCCGAAGGAACTTGTCAATGTTTGCACGGTGAGCGCCCTGGGTGACACGAACCTTGCCAACAGTACTTCGCGAGCATCCGTGGTCGTCAGCGAGGTAGTGGCCGACTGTAACACCTTCTATTTTGACCAGAACCTCTTCACGCCGGACGGCGGCGCAGACCTAACCATTTTCTTCGGCCTGGAGACACAAGCAGAAGTGACACTCGACCTCTACGATATCACTGGCTACCACGTCACCCAAATTGCCAAGGCTGTTTTCCAACCCGGGGTGAACAGTTGTGTGTGGAATGGCAAGACGGAGAGAGGCGAAAAGGTGGGCAGTGGCGTGTATGTCATCGCTTTGCGCACAGGAAGTCTCATCTGTTGGAAGAAGGTGGTGGTTTTGCGATGACGAGCAGACGCATGCATGGGCAGGGACGTGGTTTCCTTGCCATTGTTGGGGCGCTGACAGTGCTGGGCGGGTTTGCTGCTCCGTCAGCTTACGGGCAGGTGCGCGCAGGCGCTGCCTACCTAAAGATCCAACCGAGCGTGCGCTACCAGGGAATGGCAGGCGCATTGAGCGCCGCGATAGACGAAGTGCAGGCCTTTTACGCCAACCCTGCCTCCACCGCCTTTTCTCGTGAGTGGCAGTGGTCAGCTGCTTACACAAGGTGGATTGCCGACATTTACAGCGTGGCCGCCAACTATGGAAGGCAGTTTCGGACCCCGTGGAGCAGTCGCTTCAACGTGGCCCTGGGTCTTAACTACCAGGGAGTGCGGGAGTTCGACAGCACGCAGGGACGCAGACCTCCCGTATCTGCCGGCGACCTCGTGGGAGCCATCAGCGTGGGAAGTCCGCTCACCTTTTTCTCGGCCAACCTGGCTGTGGGTGGCAATCTCAAATACCTGCGCAGCGATTTGAGCGGCAACACCGCGGGCACCTACATCCTCGACATGGGGGTGATGTACCGCTCGCCTCGTTTTTCTGTGGGTGGACCTTTCCAGTACGGATTGCTTTCGGCGGGCCTTGCTATCGACCACTTGGGCTCCCCGTTGCAGTTCCTCCAGGACAAGACGCCACTGCCACGCACCCTGCGCGGGGGGGTGGCCATGCATCTGGGTAGCCACGGCGGGCTTCAACTGCAGCTCTCCGGTGACTATCACCAGGTGCGCGACGAGATCGGCAGGTTCTGTGTGGGCGCGGAACTGGCCTGGGGGTACCGCTTGGCACTCAGAACGGGTTATGAGTTCAACGAGCGACTGTTAAGCAAACTTTCCATGGGGATGAGCCTCCGCCTGGATGACCAGACGCCGCTGACGCGGGAGATCGCTTCCGGGACCAACCAAGCAGTCCGCTTGGACATCGGTGGGCTCGAGGCGAACGAGCTTTTCCAGACGGCCGGACGGGCTGGCGCTCACCACTACACCATTGGGCCGGAGAGATTCGACTTGCTGCAGCCGCTGCCTCACGACACAGTCCGTGGCCAAGTCGTGGCACTGCGTTGGCAAGCTTCGCGAGATCCGGATCTGTTCGACGATGTGCGCTATGTGCTGTTGGTGGAGCACGCCACTGGCGTACCTGCAGAGCGCTCGGAATTGGCCCGATTGCTCGCTCTGCTGGCGCAGCGTCAGGTGCGCTTGCACGATGCCATCAAGGCCTTTGGCTCGACCTTTCACACGGTCTGCGACTCCACATTTGGCGTGACGGCATGGCCGGAGAACGCCTCGTACCCGATAACTGACCTGCCTGCCGGCGACTACCTCTGGACAGTTGTTGCCTACGATCGCGACGAGCATCTGCGCGTGGCCTCGCAAAGGATGTGGCCCTTTCACGTGATGCGGCCAGATGTGCAAGTGGTGGACATCGTGTTCGAGCCAGATGTCTGGATCACTGAGAGCGACACCCAGGGTGTGGTTTCGGTGCAGGTGCGGAATAATGGACCATGGCCGGCAGAGCGCGTCGAACTGACGGTGGTGGATGAGCCTCCCGGTCCAGGCGCATCATTCTTGAGCCCGGACACCGCCTGGCGAGGCGAGATCGGGCATTTGCCCCCGCGGAGTAGCGGGGCCATTTCGTTCATGTGGCGTACGCGGATCTCTGGCCTCCATCGGTTCAGAGCTCATGTGCTGCTCCTCGATGCGGAGGGAAACCAGGTCCTCGAGAGGAATGCGGAGGACAATGTCCTTAGCAGGAGCTTTTACACCATTCCTAAGGGGAGAGTCGCTATACCGGACACCGTGCAGGCGTTTGTGTTGCCCTTGGTGGCGTGGGAAGTGCCTCTGGTGACCAAGGTCTTCTTCGACGCGCAGAGCGCGGAGGTGGCGCCGCAGTACTACAAGTCGTCGCCGTGGTTCTACGCTCCACTGGATACGCTGGCGCGGCGTGTGGCAAGGCGGGAGGACGTGGTATTGACCCTGGAGGGCTTTGCCGATGTGGTGAACGGCGAACCCGTTGCGCTTGCGCGGACAAGAGCACTGGCCGTGCGCACAGTGCTCCTGGAACTCGGCGTGCCTCCAGAGCAGATCCCGATGGATAGCCTGAAGTGGGGCCCCTCGCCCGACCGAAAGATCACGCCCAATACGGGGGTGCACCAGGAGCGGCGCAACGTGCGCATCCGCGCACTGCGGCGGGTCGATGCCACCCCCCAAGTGGACATCATCGCGCCTGTGCCGTTCCGCAATGTGCCCCAGCCACCGGTGCCTTTGCCTGTGTCGTTTACCAACACGGTGAAGGGGGTCGTGCCGGTGCAGAGCGGGTGGCTACACCTCCAAGCGACTGAATTCGAGGATTCGCTTGCTGCGGGCTACGCGCTTGGAGCAAGCGACCTACTGCCTTGGCCTCTGGGCGAAGAGGACCTGGGTTTGCTCCACAAGAGGATCGCCTACTCGCTGTTTATCGCCGACACCCTGGGACGGCGGTTTCGAACGCGGTCGAGGGATGTGGTACTGGTACCGAAGGCCTGCGAGCTGCCGATCGTCGTCGGTCTGGCTGAATTCAACGACCCCAAGCCTTTTGCTATCGTTTCGTGGGAAAAGGTTTTTCGCGAACTGGCCACAAGGCTACGTTACAGTCCGAACTTGCGCTACCGTTTCGTGGGCCATGCGTGTGGCATAACGCCGCGTTCGGTGAACAATGCCTTTTCCCGCCTGCGAGCCATGCATTTGCAAGAAGAGTTCATCCGCGCAGTCCAAGGTCTTACGACGACTGACCCAGCCGATCAGCAGCTGGTGCTCTCCCGCCTCGAGCGCGACGGTGCGGTCGGCAAGGGCGCAGACGAGCCGTTCAGCATCTCGCTGGACGAAGAGGAGTTCTTGAAGAGCTACCGGGAAATCGACGCCGGCCTTTTCGAGAAGATCTCGCTCTTGCGCGGCCGCGCCACTGCCGATTGCCAGCCGTTCTCTTTTCGCGCGCAAGACGGCAAGCTCCTGTTCGAGGGCGACAACGAAACACCCTTGGGCAGGCAAATCAACCGCAGGATTCAGATAGAGTTCTTCTTCAAATAGGTTGCGGCCGCTGATTGAAATGGCTTGCAGGGCGTGCCGCGCACACGAGTGCTGCGGTTGGCTGTCGGAAGATGGCAGGGACCTTCCTTTGATGCAGGCCCGCCGATCCGAAGACTGTGCGCTTGCCTGGTCCATCGCCACCAGGAGGCCAGCGTCAACGGAAGGTCGGGGACCTGCATCTTTGTTTGGTGCACCGCCGGACTAACCAGGCATCACCTCATTGTTCTGTGAACAACAAGGCCTAGTTTACCCGCCGCAGCCCGGGCCAACCGCGGGTCATCTGCGGAGATCCCCCTGCTTTCCCGAGAGGATTCACCGACAAGAAACCTTGTGACGGCGCCACAATTCCTACGTACGCCTGTTTTGTGTCGGATTTGGCGGTGGCTACAGGGGAGGCACCCAGCCACCGCGGAACATTTTCCTTGATATTCCCGGTCATATTTGATAAAT
>JACIZP010000387.1 GCA_014359355.1 Calditrichota bacterium
CGTCAGAGGCGAGCGCGGTAATGCGCACGCGCGGGCCGCCACAAACGAGAGTGAGGCGATTCCCTTGCCAGGAGCTCCCTTTGACCTCGCCCAGGCTCCGGTAGCCGGCACTGGCAAGGCAGGGGAAGATTAGTCCAAGAATCCATGCTCTCAAAGCCCTGCCCATTGACATCTTCCTCCTCCTGCGAATCTTGTTCCATCGGGATTCTGCTTAGGACGCGAAACCGACTCGGCGGGATAGGCTCTCGGAAGCGAGCGCTTTGCGTCCGCGACTCACCCACCGGGGTGGGCTTCACGCATCCGCTGACTCAGCGCTGGCTCTGGGCGCGTACCGGCACTTCCACCAGCACCGTGGCGCCCACCGGCTTCCCTTTGACAAAAGCGGGGAAGAACGAACTGCGGTAGGCGGCCTCAATCACGGCCTGGTCAGCCACCGGCGCGAGCGGGCCGACCACGGCGCAATCCACCACGCGGCCCTGCTCATTGACTGTGACTTGCACGGTCACCACTCCGGGCGGCACCTGGTAGCCGCGGGGCGTCTTGACGCGGCGTTGTACTGCTGCCACACCGCCCACCGGCAGGCAAGGAAACGCATCAACACCTTGGCTGAGCAGGTCCCCGAGATGCCCGTCCAGCACTGTGACTTCTCCCGCAGCTGCGCGATGACGGAGCATGGCAAGCCACCCTTCGAACGCGCTCAGAGCGGCGTCGCGCTTGCTGGGGTCCTTGAGGCGGGAGGCGCGCCACCTGCCAAAATGCAATGCAACGGAGGCCGTATTCACCAATCCGGTGCGCACCCCGCACTGGTAGAGCTGGTGATAGTCGTCCAAATAGAGGAAAGTGCTGTCCAGGAACAACATCTCCTGCGCCAGGCCCATGGCGCCGTGGTAGTCGCCCACCAGGGTCATGTTGCCTAAGGCGCGATGAAAGGTCTCCAGGCGTGACTGATGCTCGGCCTTGTCGCTTAGCCGCCGCGCAGAGCTACACGCGGCAATGGCGACCGCGCAGGCCACGGCCGCGGCGACCAGGAGTACCATCGCGCGGCCGGGGAAAATCGACAGGCCGCGCACCTTATCCCCGCATTCTGGAGGGCTGCAAGAGCAAGTCTTCATGCATCAAGTCCTCGTCGCTAATGACCTCAAGTGCGCAATCGTGGAGAGGATCCGACAGCGCCGAGGTTGTGGAGTCAAGGCCCGCCGAGATAGCTTCCTCCTCAACCTCGCGCATTTCCACGCGCAGAAGCCTCTCGGCATCGGTCGAGTCCACGCAGGCAAAGGCCACGATGTGCCCGTGGCGCCTGGCCGCCACAATGAGCGGCCCCTCACCCCGGGCGCGCGACCCCATTGCTCGTTGGACCTCCAGGTCGAGAGCAAGTGACACGGGACGACCCGAGAGGAGCCGCGCCTCACCCAGCTTGTTGCGCAGGTAGCGGACCAGCAGGTCCTCGAAGCAGTTGCCACTCCTGGCCAAGCTGCGCCGCAGCGCCTTCGGCCCCTCAGGATTGAGGACCACTGGTGTCTCCAGGGCAGCCTGGTACTCCTCGGCGCTAATCACCCCATTGTTGCGCATGAGGTGCAGCACCCGTCGTTGGTGCCCCATGACCTTCTCGAAGCGCAGAAACGGATTGCGGTACTTCGGATTGGGGAGCATTCCCGCCAGCATCGCTGCTTCAGGAAGGGTGATGGCACTGGCCGGTTTGCCGAAATAGTAGCGCGCTGCCGCCTCCGCGCCGTACACACCATCCCCCCACTCCACGACGTTGAGGTAGAGCTCAAGGATGCGTTGCTTGGAAAGGACCTTCTCCATCCGCCGCGCCACCACCAGCTCGCGCAGCTTGCGCGTGAGGGTCTTTTCTTTGGAAAGAAAAGCGTTTTTGGCCAGCTGCTGGGTAATCGTACTGGCGCCCCGTGCCCAGCGCCGGGCTTTCCAGTCCTTGGCCAGCGCCTCCTTGATCATCTCCGGCCGGATCCCCTCATGCTGGAAGAAGGTGTCGTCCTCGCTGGTGATGACGGCCTTGACGAGCCACGGCGAGATCTGGGCCAGCGGCCGCCACAGACGACTGACCCCGGCGGTCACGGAGAGGATGAATCGTCCTTGAACGTCGTGCACCTCGGTAGCGGTGGCAGGACGATAGGCGCGGATGGCCTCTTCTCCGGGCAGGTCTCGCAGCAGCCACCACAACGCACCTGCAACCGTCGCAATGCCCAAGGCACACACCACCAGCAGAGCCACCAGGCACCGCCACCACCAGCGTGGCCCGGCCTTGGCAGGGGCCGCAATGTGTTGCTCCTGATCCTCCATCGCCATCACCTTTCCCCCTTCTTGCCGCTCACTCTCTCACCAACCGACCCTTACCCCTTGACGCCTCCCAAGGTCAGTCCCGAGACCAGCCATCTGCTCAAGAAAAGGAACAGCGCCACCACCGGAATGCTCACGATGATTGCCCCCGCCGAGTAGAGTCCCCAGGCCACTTCCATGTTGGACTGGAACATCTTCAGACCCAACGGAAGAGTGAAAAGATCCTGGTCCTGGATGAGCACATTGGCCACCAGATACTCTGACCAGGCGGTCATGAAGGAAAAGAGCGCGGTGATCACCAAGGCCGGTGCCGCAAGTGGCAGCACGATTTGCCAAAAGGTGCGCAGCGGCGAGCACCCGTCAATGGCGGCGGCCTCCTCCAGACTAAAGGGGATAGTATCGTAGTAGCCTTTCATCTGCCAGGTGGTGAAAGGCAGCGCAGTGGCCGAATAGGCGATGATCAGTGCCCAGTAGGAATCGTAAGCCTTGAGTTTGATGAGGACGATGAACAGCGGCAACAGAAGCATGGTCACCGGGAACATCTGCGTGGTGATGAGGGCCACCATGGCCTGGTCGCGCCCAACGAAGCGATAGCGGGAAAAGGCATAGCCCGCGGTGGCAGCCAAGCTGACGCCAACCAATGTCACCACCGCCGAAACCAGGCTGCTGTTGGCCATCCAGCGCAAGAATGGCTCCTCGAGTAGCAAACGCTGGTAGGACTGCAGCGTAGCGTCCGCCGGGATGATCGCCAACGACTTGCTCAGGAGCCGGTCGCCAGGACGCAACGACACCGAAAAGACGCACAGGATCGGGTAGAGCGCAAACAGAGCAAACAAGCTCAGCACCAGGTAGCTCAGCGCTTTGCCTATGGGCGATAGTGTTCGTGGCCCGCGCATCGTATCAGTACACTGCCTCAGTTGACTTGGTGCGCTTTATGAAACTCCTGCTGTACATCAGGAGAATGGCAAAGATGACCAT
>JACIZP010000388.1 GCA_014359355.1 Calditrichota bacterium
CAGATGCTTCCAACCAGAGCGACACCCCCTTACCTCACGAAAAAGGCCGGTGCCACTTATTCGGCACCGGCCTCGACGAACTCAGGCAGCCGCAACGGCCTCTTCCACCTTGGGACCTTTGCGGTCCCTTCCTACGCGATCCACACCCGCCGTGCAGCCGCCTGAGACGTTTACCCCAAACAAACCCACAGACACTAAAGCCGCATGGCTGCAGACACCCGGTGTGTTCCACGCAGTTGATAGCTCACAAAGGCATAGTCGATGTGCACCCAACCCAGCCGCAGGCCGGCTCCCACCGCCAAGTCGCCATCATGAGATCCCACGCGGAGCGCCACCACATTCGCCACCGCCAATTCGCCGCCCACATACACCCCTTCTGCCCCAAAGTACTCCTTGTCCAGAGCAAGGCCCGCCTGTGATTTGAGGAAGCGCAGACTCTGCGTGAACGCCACCCCACAGCGTACCACCGGCTGCGTGCGATCGATGGTTCTGGCCGGGCTGTTCCACTTGAGGGAGGTACGCGAAAGGTCGCGCACACCTACCCCGAGACCCACACTGCGCACCGGTTGACCAGCAGACTCCGCCTCGGTGGTCAAACGCAGCAAGACCCCAGCATCCAAACCCTGTCCATGGCCAGAGAAAGCATCAAGGTGCTGCTCGAGGTACTTGTAGGTGGCTCCCACGCAAAGCTCGGCGGGAATCCACACCCGCGAAAGGCCCACGCCAAGGCTCAGCTCAAATTCCAGCTTGCGGGCAAATGACAGCATGATGGCATTCTCCGAATCGCCAAAATACCCTTCGGGCTGACCGGTGGAACGCAACGCCGGATTGGTGAACCGGTCCCAGCGTGTCTCGGCCAGTTCGCCGTAGCGGGGAATATCCTCCACGCCCAGCCGGATCCAGCTCAACCCAACTGCCATCCCCGGCATCAGCCGTAGCGCGACGCTGGCCACGTTGTATTGCGCAATGCCGCCGAACATGGGGGTATGCTCGAACGTCAGCTCGGCGCGGCGCACATAGGCCAGGCCCGCCGGATTCCAGTAGAAGGCAGTCCCATCATTGGCCAGGGCCACAAAGGCGCCCCCCATGGCCGCAGGCCGTGCGCCAACTCCGATGCGAAGAAATTCGGCCGCATAGGTCCCGGCAAGCAGAAGCTGCGGGGCAAAGACCGTCCACGCCACCATGAGCACTGTCCCCCACCACATTTTTGCACGCATAGTCATTTCTCCCATTCACCGCAGGAAAGTGCTATCGCAACCGGGCGATCTTCTCGATCGTCTCGATCTTGTTCTGCCCACGCCTGGCCACCAGCTTCAGGTAGTAGACACCATTTGCTACCTGCTCGCCCTCTTCATCTGTGCCGTCCCATACGACCTCGGTGTAGCCAATCACGGACTCGACCTCGCGCGTCAGGTCACGCACCAACCGGCCCGAGGTGCTGTAGATGCGCAGCTGCACCTCGTCGGCCTCTGCGGTCAGCGTAAAGGCGATGACCGTCTGCTGAGCAAAAGGGTTGGGGTGATTGGCAATGCTACGCAGGGCAAAGCTCTCGCTCACCGTAAACGTTGCTTCGGCCACACCCTTGTTGCCGTGCACATCGTAGGCGGTCACCTGCAACTGATGCTGCCCGGAGCGGAGATTTGGGCTGAGGCCCACCACCAACATGTTGGGCGAGTCGGGTGCCGAGGTGCACGAGAACTCGGCAGCAGCAAGTTCGCGCCCATCGAGCACCACGCGCACCGGACGCAGGTCGTTGTCCACCGGGCTCTGATCCTCCACAATAGCCACAATGTTCGGCTTGGCAGGCACAAAGTCACCCTGGGCAAACGTCTGGCCCTGGAACGTGAGGCGAATCGTGGGCGCTTGGCTATCCACATTCACAAACAGACCGTAGACGGAGAACAAAGTTGCAGCACTGGCAAAGGCCTTGGCGGCTGGCACATCAATCTGACTGTTCAACGCGATCCACTGCCCCACAGCCTTGTCCCACGCGTAGAGCTTGAGCCGTCCGAGCGCGGCCGCGTGGGCAGCTAACGTGTCGCTGGGATCGAAGAACATCTCCACCGTGTACGGCGGAGAGAAGCTGAGGGTGCTGTCGTCGCTCGCTAAGGCATAGAGGTAGTTGGATTGGCCATCCTTCAATCTCACTGCCACAAGGTCTTTCGCCTTGCCGGCCCCCGTAAAGTGCTGCAGCGCCATGCCACTGACTGCTATGGCGGTGTGACGGGGAACGGCCTCTGCTGGGATGGCAAGCGAAAAGTTGCCGTCCGCCGCAATGGGCTGAGCCCCGGTTCCTGTCCCCCGCAGCACGATCCAACGGGTGCGCTGTCCGCTGTTGTTGTCGCGGTTCTGCTCATTGATCTGTTTGGCAGAATCGGCAACAACGCGGAAGGTACGCAGACCCTCCGCCGGGTTGGCGCAGAGAAACGTCACCGTGGTGTCCCGCCCAGATGCTATGTTAGGCAGACGTTGCTCCGGGGCCATGGGCACCTCTTGCCCAGAGGTGATATCGAACAGGTGGAGGGCAAACGGGCCGCTGTCTACCTCCCCGGCGTTGGCAACCCTGACGTTCACCTCCAACGCGCTGGTCCCAGAAACCCTCATGCCCTCAGCCGTCACGACTATGTCGGCTGACTTGATAACGTCGTAGCTGAAGACCTCGCTGACCAGAGTACTGGGTTCCCCTGCGCTGTACTCGGCCACGATGCGGTAGTACACACGTGCCCCTCCTTCCACCTGAAGCGGGGCAACGGTTCTGTACAGCCCTCCTCCTCCTCTGGGCTCCATGGCCAAACGCGTCCATGTGGCGCTGTTGCGCGACCACTCGCAGTAGACCGCGCTCACGCCGGCGGGCGCCAAGGCAGGAGAAACCACCACCCGTGCCGAAATGTAGACCGAATCCATGTGCGCAGGGCGCGCAGGCTCGGTGTAGACCTGGACAAAGTGAGGCTCGTTGAGCCTAAACCGCACCGCGCCGATGCCGTCGCTCTGCTCATTCCAGAAATAGGCGCGCACCACCCCAACTCCCCTGCTCCCTTGCCAATGCTGCGCAAACTGCGTCGTGACCTGCGCCAGGTCGGCGTGGAAACTCCCGTTGCTGACAGGCACTATCGTGTCGGCCACCACCGAGTCGGCATCGTTGACCACTTCCAACAAAACCATGCCATTGCCACTGCCCGCGACAGTGCCACTCACGGAGAGGACCTCACCGACGCTCAGACTCGCGTTGGTCAAAAAGAGCTCCACACTCGTCGGCGGCAAGGCAATTTGCAGTGCCGGGTCGCCCATGAGGTTAAAGCTCTTTGCCTCGTCCGGATAGCGGAAGCCCCCGGCCAACATACTCAGCTTGCCTTCGGTCGTTACCTGCCCCACACGCCGCCTGCCATTGGCAAAGAGCGACTTGAACAGGCCAATGTTCAGGAGCTGGTCACCATACAAGCGCGCCCGTCCTGCCGAGCCAAAGTGGGCCACGATCCCCCGGCCTGGGGCGCGGAGCAACTCCTCTCCTAGCGAAGCCTTGGTCGGACTGTAGATGTAGACGATGAAACATGTCAGGCTAAAGTGCACCGGGAAATTCATGGTGTTGTTGAGAAGGTTCACATCATCGATTTGAAAGAGTTCCTCATCGGAAAAGACGCCACCGCCGCCGTGGCCGATAAAGTTCATGATTACGGTGCCCTCCTCGAACAGGCGCACCAGGTCCTCGGTGCTGCCCATGTGCGGCGAGCGTGTATCGGTGGACAGGCGACGCACGCGGATCTCCGGCGGCGTGCAGTTGCGCTGTAGGTAGTCGGCGTTCATCTCGAACTCATTGCGGCTGGCGGTACCAGTGCCGGTAATGAGCCCGAGCTGCCGCCGCCATTGCCCGATGAGCGGGTAGCGTTCATACTGAATGACCTTGGCCACGACAGCGCCCGCTTCCTGAGCGCTCGCCACAGGCAGACGACCGATGTAGAGATCCGGCAGCACATCCGTGCCGCTCACGCACGCAAAGTAGTTGTCGCTGGAAAGGATGCCCCAGGTGGTCGTGTACTCCAGCATGGTCGGCACGTACGTCTTCGTCTTCCAGCTACGCGCCACCTCCTTGTCAAAGCCATAGGTACAATCCCCGACCAGCAGAACGTAACTCAGGCGCGGCGGTGTCCAGTGCTCGTAGGCGTACTGCAAGAACCGCTTTATCGCCCTGGGGTCCATGCTCCCGTCGCCAAACTCGTCGTACACGTCCGCCACATCTACCACCATGGTGCGGAGACCCTTGGCGCGGCGATGTTCGGCCAAGCGCTCCACCTCTGCCATGAAATCGGCATGGGTGATAATCACATAGTCAGCGCTGTTACCGGGATCCCGCAGTTGCGACGGAGTGTCCTTGATGATGGCCGCTGGCGATTGCCAGGCGTCAGCCGGCAGCACATAGTAGGTCGTGCTCAGCGGTGCTGTGTCCTGAAAGGTCACGCGATAGAGGTTCCCCTCCCTCTCCCAGGCAAGGTTGGTGAACCTTCGGCCCACGGCGTCGATGATGAACACATCGTTGCGAGTAAGGCCAGCGATGCTGTACTCCACCACCTTCCTCTCGCTGCCCGGGGCGCGTTGGATCTGCAACCTGTTGTCCACAGCCTCAAGGAGGGCGTCGTATTCCACCTCGATCCAGTCAAGGAGCACCAGGTCAAGATCGCCTGCTCCTGTGTCGCCGGGCAACTCGATGCTGAGCGCATTTTCCCCGTCCCTGAGGGCAGAGGCAGGCACCGAGGCATTGTCCACCGTGTATGCTGCCTGCCCGTCCCACTTCGCGTCGCCAACGACTTCGTCGTTCAACTTCACCACCACGTGGTGGTCAGGGTTGGCGTACGAAGGGTAGGTGAGCCCTCTCAGCCGCACCTTCACCCGCGCCGGCTGGCCAGTCGTGGCGGGCCCGTCCAGGCGCAGCGGAATAACCAGCGGGCTGCCGGGTTGGGCTTGCACCCAGAACCAGTGGTCGGCAGTTTCCTCAGATACCAACAGCAGACGCTCAAATACCCGGTCTTCTTCGAAGTGTCTGGTTAACCGCGTGCTTGTCGGCCGCAATGGACTCGTGTCATACAATCCGCCGTCCACTTCCACCATTTGGGCACCGGGTACCTCGCCTATGGTCAGCCAGTAGACATTGGCCGGCGTGTAAGGGGAATGGTAGGTGTAATCGCCACGGTTGAATACACCGCGAAAACGGATGGCGTCCTGCGGGTCGAAGACTCCGTCGCGGCTGCCGGTCACCCACACGGGCACGTCGCGTCCCTTGTTGGTGAGGCTGATTAGGCGCGGGTCGACCCCTCTGAGCACGGCGCCTGCGCGCTCCAAGTCACGGCCGGTGACCTGGTAGAAGCCGTCATTCTCCACAATGATTTTGAACACCTGCCCTGTGCGCGATGATGAGGCAGTCCTGGAGAGCGCCAGCGGCACCTGTTGCCCTTTCCGCCACTGCCTGGCCTGCGCATAGTTGGCCAACGTGGTCCGGAAAAAGTCCTCAAAGATCGACTGCTGGGTCGCCACCTGCTGCGTGGTAGTCGTCGCCCCTGGCTGACTGAAGAGAACGGCCACGCGGATGGCGCGCGCCACCTGCGCGCGGTGCGTTGCCTGGTTGACCCGCACCGGGAAGAACACCACCTGAGCTATGCGCTGTTCGCGCACAAAGCCCACTTGGCCCAGGGTGGCAAACTCGGCGGGATACCACGCGTCTGCCCCTCCGACGCCAACACTCTCCCCCTGCCATTCCTCCGGCGCCTTCTGGACATTGGGGATGGCCTGCTCGACAAAGTCCACCGCCTGTACGCACAGGGTCACGTCGCCCTCATCAGGGATTCCGACCACCGCGCCAGTCATGGGCACCATGGGCATACCTGGCTCGGCCGTGTTCGGGTAGCCGTCGATGACCAGCGATACGAGCCCGGCCTCCCCCTCAGCGGGAACGATGCGCAGCGAATCAACCCGCAACTCCATCGTCACGCCGCTCGAAGTTGCACTGACCAGCTCCACTCCCGCGCGCGCAGGGAGCACCGCCACGCTCCACAGCGCTATCGTCACTCCCATCTTCGTCCACCGCGTCATCACGCTCCATCTCCCTTCCGCTCGGCAATCAGCATCGACGTCAGTGTTGTCTCCGCGGTTTCAGGCTCGCCTTTCGGCGGGCACCATTGAACCAACTTCTCTGTCCAGATCCAGATTCAGAGCCAGTAGATTATCGCTGCAACCATGAACGCCCACGTTATGATGGCGGCAAGCAACGGCACGTCCGCAAAGAGGAGCACTTCCGGGTTGCCGCCCCCGTTTTCGTGGTGCACTAAGTACAGATAGCGAAAGATACCAAAGACAACCAGGGGGACGCTGTAGACGAGGTTAGGCGTCCCGAACTCAGCTAAAGTGCGCGGCGACAGCGTGTACAGCGTGTAGCTCATCACCGCTGAGGTAGCAGCCAAAATGATGAACTGGTCAAGAAGAACAGGGCTGTAGGAAATAAGAGCCCGACGATGTTCGGCCGCAACGCTACCCAAGGCGGTGAGCTCGTGGCGGCGTTTGCAAAGCGCCACGAACAGAGCCAAGAAGGTGGTACACACGACCAGCCACTGCGATATTGCCACATTGACCACTACGGCACCCGCTGCTGCGCGCAGCACAAAGCCGATGGCGATGATCAGCACGTCAAGAGGGGCCACTCGCTTCAGCCACAGAGAGTAGACAACCATCAGGACGTAGTAGCCCAAGGCAATGCCCGCGAATCGACCACCCAAGCCCAGAGCGCCGACGACACCGCCAACTGCCAAGAGTCCCGCGATGAAGAGAGCGAAGACAGGCGAGAGCGTGCCGCTGGCTACCGGACGCATGCGCTTGAGAGGGTGCTGCCGATCCTGTTCGGCGTCGATCACATCGTTTACCAGATATACCGAACTGGAAAGAAGGCAGAACACGGCAAACGCCAAACAGGCCCTCATCACCAACGGGGCGGAGCCGAGGTTCAGCGAGAACATGACGCCGGCAAAGAGCAACAGGTTCTTTGTCCACTGCCTGGGCCTGATTGCTACCAACAACGCGCCAAGGGTTTTTCTGCTCAACAACCGCGCACGCGGCTGGCTCCCGGCTACTTTGGATGACCGTTGGCGTGCCATCTCTCCTCCACAGATTCGACCTTCTCTGCTCGACCTCTCTTGCCACCCGCTCCCCGCCACCGTTCCGCAAGCCACACCACCGCAAAACCAGCAAATGGCATGAGGAACACATCCAGCGGCAGTCGCAGCCGTACAATGGCAATGTAGAGTGCGTGCGCCACATCAAAGCCGATGAACAGGCATAGGAACGCCAAGTTCTCCCTGGAGCTCTTTTTCCACGAGGCAATCAACCCAACTATTGCCAAGACGAGCAATGGACCGAAGGTCACGATACTCGCCAGTTTCGACAGCCTCTCGTTTTGCTTGAAGCCCGACGATGGTACCGGGTAGAAGCGCCAGAACGCCACCGCCTTGCTGGCCGCCAAACGGAGAAAGCGGACGGGCTGCTCGCGAATAAAGGCCAAGCCCGTCGCATAGTAGATGCGGTCCCGCTCCACCTCGGAAGCGGCCTGCTCTAACCTCTGGGCCAGATCAGGGGGTAGGGCTACTTCGTTCCCTGTATTTGCCGTGGCCGCCGGGTTGTTGCCAAGCCAGAAGTTGCGCCCTCCATTGGTAGTCAAAGTGACCGCCCCAAGGCGCACATAGTTTCTGGCGGCCCATGGTGCAACAGTCGCAATGGCCACAAGCAGAAAGAGTGCAGCCATCCACGCCGGCACGCGCCGGCGAACGCCCGGCACCCAAAGATACCAGGCCACAAAGAAGGGCACCGCTGCCAGTAGATTCGGCCTGATCAGCAGCACCGCCCCCAGCAGCACCCCAACCCCCAGGAAACGCAGCGCTTTCGGCTCATCGCAGGCGATGATGAAACGGTACACAGCATAGGCCAGAACGAACACGCAAAGAGCTTCGGAGTACAGCACTCCTGCCACATAGACGTAGTAGGGATAAAGGGCACAGATGCCGGCTGCGAGGCGCGCGACTCGCCGATCAAACAGCCGCAGGGCCAGTAGGTAGACCACGCCCACCAACGCCGTAGTCAACACCGACTGAACTATGCGCACCGCCACCAAGCTTCGGCCAAAGGCCAGGTAGACGAGCGCCAAAAAGACTGGATAGCCAATCGGCCGATACGCGGTGGCTTGTCCCTGCTCATCGACAAAGCCGTTGCCGGCTGCCAACGAGCGGGCCAGATGGTCATAGGCGCTCTCGTCTATAGGCCAGTAGTACCTGTTCTCCAGCGTCGCCACGAACGCCAGGCGAGCCGCTAAGGCTATCCCACAGATGGCCAAGAGCACGCGGTCTGCCAACAATTGTCTAACGGTTCGGGGCATACCGGAACACACCTCCACCATAGGTTCCTGCATAGATGGCAGACGCAGTTGCCACGACCGCCCGCACATTGCTGTGGGTCAGTCCGTCGCTCACAGGTCTCCATGTTTGCGCACCGTCGTTACTCTGCATGACGCCGCGATCGGTGGCCACGTACAGCCGCAGGCGATTCCCCTTGTCGATGGCCACTTGTCGCACCCGACGCCAGTCAAGGCCTTCGCTCATTAGCCTCCACGTCTCGCCCCCGTCCTCGCTCTTGTGAAGATCGACTACACCAGTCGCAACGTACATCACCCCAGGATCTACAGGGTCGAAAACAATGTCCCAGGGGGCATCGTAGGAGCCCTCGGTGCGGTGCAGCCCGCTGTTCTTGGCCTGCCAGGTGAGTCCCCCGTCTTCAGACTTGAGCACGCCGTGGTACTCAACACCGACGTAGAGCACCCGAGCCAGCTGGGCGTGCACGCCGACACTCCGCACGTTGCCATAGGGGAAACATGGTGACCAGGTGCGCCCGCCGTCGATGCTGAAGAACATCGCATCCGTCGTCGCTGCGTAGATGCGCGTGGTGTCGTGCATGTCAAATGCCACGGCGTTGATACGCGGATTGCGGATGCCGTTGCTTCTGGCGGCCCACGTCTGCCCGCCGTCCTCACTCAAAAACACCCCTTTGCCCCAGGTACCACACAGCACAACACCCGCACGGTGCGGCGACACGGCCACGGCCGAAATGTCGCTGCTGCTGATTCCCTGGCCGCATGGTTCCCAGCGCCTTCCGCCGTTGCTGCTGCGGAACAGCCCACCGAAGGTACCCGCGTAGAGTGTATTGTCATCATGCGGGTCGACGGCCAGGCATTGGACGTAGAGACTGCCCAGGCCCAGGTTGCAGGGGGACCACACCTGGGCTTGGGGCGAAACTGGGTCGTTGGTGCACGCTGTCAAGAGCAGCCCCAATATGACCACTGCAAGGATCCATCTTGCCACTGCACCCGTCATCTTCCTCACCTCACTCCAGCTCGCTCACGCCCCGCTGCATTCGGCGCCCAGCTTCGACAGATGGCCGATCGACATCTGGGCGCTGGTTTCGGTGCGCCTGGCAGAAAGCCGCTCGTATGCTGTCAGCAGGTTCACACTGGTGTGTTCCCAGGAGAGCTGCTCCACCACCCGACGCCGTCCGATCCTGCCCATCCGTGCGCGCAGGGTTTCGTCCAAGAGCAGGCGCTTGATTTGCAGAGCAAGGTCTCTTTCCTCATTGGGGCGGGCGTACACGGCCGCCTGCGCGGCAGAGCGCCGGTGTTCCTTCAAGTCGAAAGCCACTATCGGCTTTCCCAGTGCCATGTATTCGAGAATCTTGTTCATGGTCGAGCGGTCCGCCCACTCCGTCTTTGGATCCGGATCCACACAGAGATCGGCGGTGGAAAGGTAACGGCACAAATCGTCATCCGCCACCCTCCCCGTGAATCTCACCGTGCCATCAAGACCCAAGGACTCCGCATAGGCACGGAGCGCAGGCAGCGCCGGCCCGCCGCCGATGAGCACCACGAGGACGTCGGACATTCCCAGGTCGTCCCGCAGCACCTTGGCCGCACGCAGCAAGTAGTCGACGCCATCCTGCGGGCACATCTCACCCAGATAGGCGACCAGATACTTTCTCCCCTCCTTGAGCGCCGGTTCTGCAGGCAATCGCCGCAGGCGCGCGAAATCCGGGCCGCTCCGCACGATGAAGATGCGCTCCTCCTCAACGCCGCCGCGCAGCAGGGCAATCTCCTTGTGCGATTCGTTCGTAGCCAACACCAGGTCAGCAGTTCTAAAAGTCATCTTTTCCAAAAACAACAAGGCACGATAGAACAGGCCCCGCCTATTGGGGAACTTGGCCAGGTACATCTCCGGCGAAAGGTCGTGGTGGTCAAAGACGAACTTCTTGCCGGCCAGCTTGTACAGAGCCGCCAGCGCAAAGTAGGTGTCCGGCGGATTGCAGGCCTGGATGATGTCGAACCCCTCGCGAGCCGCCACTATCAGCGAGAGCAGCGCGGTGACCAACCAGCAATAGACGAACTCGAACGCGTAGCCCATCACGCCATGCGCATCGACAGGAACCCGATAGCGGTATAAAGCCACCCCCTGCAGCACGGTGTAGGTGGGCTCTCCTCGCTCGCGAGGGGAAATCACGCTGACCTTGTACCCGTGTTTGGTGAGCGTGGTCGCCTCAAGCCACACCCTCCGATCGAAAGGCACGGGCAGGTTCTGCACAATGATCAGCACGCGCCTACCAGCAGATGCCTTCATAGCTGCAGTCCTTTAGCTCACCGTTCACCACCAGGCCAACCAGGTCGATCACCGTCTGAGAGGCGTCCGCCGCACGGAGGGCGCGCCGATGCTCTTCAGATTCGTTGCCGATCACGATAACCTCCGACTCGGCGATCACCTCTTCAGGGCTTGCCCGCAACAGGCGGGCAATGTGCGGAATCTCGCGCTCGATATACTCCTTGTTCGAGCCCACTAGATTTGCCAAGGAGACGTTTCGGTCGAAGATCGCCACCTCGTACCCTTTGCCAATCAGGTACTCGATGGTGGTCACCAAAGGGCTCTCGCGCAGGTCATCGGTGCCGGCCTTGAAGCTCATGCCCAGAAAGCCGATGCGACGTTTGCCGGTGCGGCGGATCTCCTCGATGGCGTGCTCGATGTGCCGGCGGTTGCTCTCCATGGCGGCCACCAGCAAAGGCACCTCCACGTCCAGCTCCTTGGCGCGATAGGTGATCGCACGCAGGTCTTTGGGCAAACAAGAGCCACCGAAGGCAAAACCAGGACGAAGGTAGTAGGGTGAGATGTTCAGCTTTGTGTCTTGGACAAAGATCGCCATCACCTGGCGGCTGTCCAAGCCGAGGCGTTTGCACAGGCGTCCGATCTCGTTGGCAAAGGCAACCTTGACCGCGTGGAAAGCATTGTCCGCATACTTGACCATGGACGCCGTCTCAATGTCCACGCGGAAGAGGGGTGCCGGCAGGTCTTGGTACAGAGCCACGAGCGGCTCGCCACTGCGCTCATCATACTCGCCGATCACCGTCTTGGGCGGATGGCGGAAATCGTCTACCGCCGTCCCTTCGCGCAAGAACTCCGGATTGACGCAGAAGCCAAAATCCCTGCCCGGCTCCTTGCCCGAGGCCGCGACCAGTGCTGGCAATGCCACCCGCCGGGCAATCCCAGGCAAGACCGTGCTGCGAATGGCCACCACGTGATAGCCCTCTTTGTGGCGAAGGGCTCCCCCTATCTCGGTACAGACGCGGCCAATGTGCTTGAAATCGAGGCTGCCATTGCCGTTGCTGGGCGTCCCCACGCACACAAAGGAGACATCCGAGTTCGCCACCGCCTCCGTAGCGTCCTGGGTCGCACGCAGCCTCCCTGCGGCTACCGCCTTGGCGATAATGGCGTCGATGTCCTTCTCGATGATTGGAGAGCGCCCGGCATTGACCAAGTCGACCTTCAGTGGATTCTTGTCGACGCCGATGACCGTGTGTCCATCCTCAGCAAGGCAGCCGGCGGAGACACATCCCACATAGCCCAAGCCGAACACGCTGATGCGCATAGCCACACCTCCTCCCGTCCTCATCCCGTTGCGAGCGCCTTCAACTACGCACCTTTGACACCACAGCGCGGAACTTGCCCGTCTTGCTGCGCGGGATGCGGTCAACAACCTTGATGGTCACCTGCATCCGCGAGCCAACCCGCTCCTGCAGCTTGCGACGCACGTACTCCGCATCGCTGTTATCGAAGCCGCTATCAGGCACGATGCGAACCTCTACCCTGTCCACAACCTCCTGCACCATCTGCGCTTCAACGATGTGCCGCGCCCCTTTGAACACGTGGTCGAGGCGACCAATCAGGGCTCCGCTGGGGGTGACCAGGTAGTTGTCGCGCCGACCGACAATCGCTTTCACCGTCGGGTAAGCGCGCCCGCAAGGGCACTTTTCCCGGGAAAGCTCCACCGTGTCCCCCAGGCGGTACCGGAGCAGCGGCATGGCGAAATTGTGCAGCCCAGTACCCACGATCTCGTAGACGTTGCGTTGGCCCACCCCTGGGACCGGCAAGAACTCGACAATTCCATATTCGGGCAGCACGTGGTAGCTGCCGTGCTCGCAGGTGTGGATGGCCGCCACTCGCTCTGCTTGCCCGTAATAGTCAAACACCCTGCAGGCAAACACTTCTTCGATGAGTTCTCGCTGACGAGGTTCGAGCGTTTCCGAGGTCGTGAACACTGCCTTCAGCGGTATGGTCAGCCCCTGTTCCGCCATGAAGCGGGCAAGCGCATAGACTGATGACGGGTATCCTTCCAGACCCACCGGTTTGAACCTGCGCAACGCTGCCACGTAGGCCTCGGCATTCCTCCTGGACAAGTGGTAGGACGACATCACCAGCTTCCTTTCCGAGGGACTGTAGCGCCAGAAAGGTGGCTTGTTGCGATCTGCCGGCACCCTCTTTTCGCCCTTCAATGTGGCCAACCGGTCGTTGTGCCGCAGCCCTCCCCACAGCCACTGCCTCTGCAGCGTGGCGTACTCGTAGACCACATTGTCCAGATCCCGATACACCGTCAACGGCTTGCCGGTGGTACCGCTCGTGTGCGCCTTGCGCAGCAACCACCGCTTTTTCGTGCGCGAAACAAAGAGCTCGCCCTGAGCCCGCAGAGTGTCCTTTTCCAAAAGAGGGAGCTTGCGCAGGTCATCCACCGAGCGCACATCTCCCGGGCAAAGCCCTATCTCGCGGAACAGCTCGGCATAGTACGGCACGTGCTCGTAGCAATACTCCACCAGTTCCCGGAGAGCCTGGTCTTGGAGCTCCCGGAGGCGTTCTTCGTCGTACCACTGGCTCTCCATGATTTGTCGCCAGTACTGGCCAAACAGGCCGGAATAGCGCTTAGTCAACACGTAAATGCCGCCTTTGACGATGGTCACCACGTCGAACATTGCGTCACTCCCGTCTCAGCTCACCACTGAAGCACCGTCCACACGAGCAATTCCTGGCCTCACCGGAACGCTCCTGCGTTCGCCCAGCAGGTTCAAGTAGTGAGGCCGCACGCGCTCCCAGGTAAACGAGGCAGCCAGTTCGCGCGCCTGGTGGCGGCACCGCCGACACAGGTCCTCATGGGCCAAGGCGTAGAGCACGGTCTTGGCCAACGACTCTGCGCTGCCGGGTTCGAAGAAAAGCCCATGCGTGCCATGCACCATGAGGTGCGGCAATTCCCCCACCGGGGTAGCGATTACCATGGTGCCGGCGCGCATGGCTTCGAGCACCGAGGTGGGCAGATTGTCCACCCGCGCCGCGCTGATGTACAAATCGGCTGCCGCCAACAGCTGGGCCATGCCTTCCTTCGTCACGTGGCCGACAAAGGTGACGTTCAAGCCACGCCGCGTTGCATACTCCTGCAGCGCACTCTGCTGGCTTCCAGTACCGGCGATGACGAGCTTTGCCCCGGGGCAAGCGGCTTGCACTGCGGAGAACGCCTCCAGGATGATGCCTACATCGTAGAGCGGCTCCAGGTAGCGATTGCTGAGCAGCGTCGGCCCGCGGCCGTTCGGATCGTTCGCACGCACGGGCTCGCCCTCAATGATCGGAGGAACCACGGCAGTCTCGATGCCGTAGTTGCGAAAGACCTGCTGCAGCCACCGAGAGGTCACCGCGACGATGTCGGCGCGTCGCAACAGCGGCCGCACCCACTGGTGATGGAGGCGCAGGAACCGAGGTGCAGCCCCACCGTGATAAAGCACACTCACCGGCTTCTTGTGCCGCTGGGCTAAGAGCAGCGCCGCCGCCACCGGCATGAAGCCCCACCACGAGCAGCCAGCCACGAGCACCCGGTCGACTTCCCGCACGCGAGCCTCGCACGCCCGGATCAGGGTCAACACCTGCCGCATGCCCTTCCACATCTTGCCGCAAACGCCTTCGCTGGGCGCTTCATAGTGGGCATTCACCGGCACCACCGTCACCCCCTCTTGTTCCAGGCGTCGGGCAAGAGTGTCGCTCTGCAGCGCCAGGCCTCCCACACGCGGAGGGAAGAGGCTCACGAAGAGGACCTTATGAGGCTTCTTGCTCATGGCCTTACCCCTCGACCTGAGCGCTTCCTTGCGCACCATTCCCACAACCTTTCCCCACCGGCGCCAGCGTAGACTGCCAGTACCGGCAGCAGCGGCACGTGGAAGCGTTGGTTGGCGAAGAAGACACAGCTGACCAAGGTGAAGTAGACAATTGTAGCCAACAGAATCCACGTCCGCCGACGCGGCAGGCTTGTCGCCAGACCCACGAGTACCAGCGGCACAAGGAGCACGGACGGGACTCGGTCAGTGGCGTGCGGATAGGGCAACCAGAAGATGCAGAGCTTCCGTGCTGCCAGTCCCAGCGTGCGGCCGGGGTGGGCCACCATGAACTGCAGAGCCGCCCGGTAGTATTGCCGGTCCACCTCCACTTCGGTGTTCCCTGAAGGCGACCAGTAGTCGCCCGGTTTGAGCCAGTCTCCTGTGGCGTGCTCGTTGTTGCCTATCCAAAGATTCACCCCACCGTTTGTGGACACGGGCACAAAGCTGCCCTGCACGTTGAGGTTGCGTATCGACCAGGGCAAAATGGTAACCAGGGCAACCGCAAGGCAGAGCAGCGTTTTCTTGAAGGTGGCCAAGACCGGCAGACGGCAACTCCATCGCCACCAGAAGGCCAAGGCCGCGGGTAGGAGCAGCACATTGGGCCGCATCAGCGCCCCCAGGCCGACCAGCACTCCTGCCCAGACAACCGCCTGCCCGGCGCCCCTCGTGTCGTCCCGGACAAGAATCAACAGCACAGCTATCAGCAGAGCGGTGAAAAGGGTCTCGGCCATCAGCTGCGCGCTGAAATGAACGAGCACCGGCAGCAGCGCCACCGTCCATCCGGCCACGACCGCCGCGCGCGACGAAAAGAGGTGCCGCGCCAACAGCATGACCAGAAGAGCAGTCACGGCTCCGATCAAGGCTTGGGCCAGCTCCACCGCCACTCGGTGTGGTCCAAAGACCCAGTAGATGGCGGCGACGAAGGCAGGGTAGGCTGGTGGTCGATAGGAGCTGCCGGGCATGAATTGCCCGCCTGACACCCATTCGCGCGCTATGCGCTCGTAGGCGGCTTGGTCGCCGACGTCCAGGGCGTAAGAGCCATTGCACAAGAGCACGTAGGCGATCCTCACCAGCAGCGCCACGAGAAACACCACTGACCCGCGCTGCAGCAGGCGCCACGGCTCTTGGCCAGTCAGTCGGCCAACCATGTCAGGAACTCTCGCTTTCATGATTCCACAAGCATTCGATAGAGCGTGCGATAGGCTTCCGCGACGTGGCGGATGTCATGGTGGCGTTCCACATACGCCCGCGCTTGTGCACCAAAGGCCGCGCGGAGCTCTTTTGCCTCGGCCAGTTCAACTAAGGCCCCGGCAAAGCCTGCCGCTTCATCATCGTCCACCAGATACCCCCGCCTGCCAGGGAGGAGCAATTCGTCCGTGACCCCGGGCAAGGTGCGGGCTACGCACGCGAGGCGACATGCCATTGCCTCCAAGAGAGCATTGGGCTGCCCCTCGGCGCGGCTGGGCAGCACGAAGACATCCGCGCAGCGCAGGTACTCCTCCACGTTCTCTTTGACGCCCAAGAAATTCACCACGGAATCCAGCTGATGACGGGCCACTATCTCAGAGAGCTCTTTGCCAAAAGGACAGTTGGCGAGGCTCTCGGGGGACACGCCCAGCACCAGCAGCTGCACCGGGCGCAACCCTTTGCTGCGCGCCAAGGCAATGGCACGAATTGCCACATCCAAGCCCTTGCGGCGCTCCAGCCCCCCGACGAAAACAACAAGAAACGCTTTCCTGTCCAATCCGAGGCTCTGCCGGAGGGTCCTCTTTTCGAGCTCGGTGGCGGGCCGGAAACGCCCGAGGTCGACGCCGTTGGGGATGGACCACAAACGGTGGGCCGGAATGCCGCCTACCAATGAGGAGACAATAGCGGCCTGCGACGGCCCCACCACCGCGTCGGCCATCCGGGCGATCCACGCAGCCACTGCGCCTGATTTGCGCTTTTGCAGGGACGAGGCGTCGTCGAGTCCCACCAGGGTGACCTTCTGCACGACCTTCTGCCCGGCCATGCGCGCAGCCAGTGTTACCTCAGGCATGAAGCCGTGCATGTGCACCACGTCGGCCCACCGATAACGCCGTGTCAGCTCCGCGACCAGTGCCGCCGCGGTGCGCATTCTGGACGCCAGTTGCCCGTTGGCGTCGGGCACGCGCGTTACCCTTACGCCATCTACTATCGTCTGGCCAAGCAGCCGCTTCTGTCTGGTGCGTGCCACCACCTCAACCTCAACACCCTTCTGCTTGAGGTGCCTCACGAGCAGCTGACATTGGCGCGCGCCACCGCCGTACTCCGGACTGTAGATCCAGTTGGTCATCAGCACCCGGAGAGAATCCCGTTTTGGCTGTCTTATGATTGGACTCGACATAGCGACCTCATCGGCACATAGCTCACGACGCGCAGTATTCCGTGCCCCTCGCGCGCTGCGCTTGCTGCAAGGCTTGCACTGTCCGCCCGCAGGCACTCAGCAAAGACCCGCCGGTACCGTGCCTTGTACACTTGCCGACGAACCAGGTCGGCCCCGCGGTAGCAGCGACTGACCACAAGGCGCGCAAGCCGCAACCAGACAGACTCAGTGAGCCCGTTGAAGACAGCTCCGTGCAGCAAATGTCGCACGGTTGCCTTGGTTGAACTGTACGGCGTCTGCAGCCCGTAGTGCGTGGTAATGAACTCGCGTGCCTCTGGCACATGCGTGTACCAGCGGGCAAGGGACTCGCCATACCGGGACGCCTTGCGCAGGTAGCTCTCCTCATCAGCCAGCGGATGGTAGTGAATGGCTACTGCTTGAGGCAGAAAGAAGAGACGCGCCCCCCGCTGCCGCAATCTGAACGCGAGCTCGGTATCCTCCGCGGCGGAACGCATGCCGACGTCAAACCCACCGGCAAGCATCAGGAACTCCCGCTTCGCCGAGAAATTGCTCCCTCGCGCGTAGTGCCACGGGATCTCCACTGGAGCTTCGCAACTGAAGGGAAGCCTGGTTTCATGTTGCCGCATCTGTCCTGAGTGGGCCAACTCCGCCGCCATCTCCACTGTGCCCAGACCAAGATGGGTGAGGCATGGATGTTCCCTATGAAACTGCAGGTGCGCCTCCACCAGGCCGGGTGCCGGAATGACGTCGCCGTCGACGAACACGACGACCTGCCCTCGCGCATGGGCTAGCCCGGCGTTGCGCGCGGCAGCTGCACCCTTGTTCTCCTGGCGAATGTACCGCAGGGCCAGTTCACCCTTACGCAGGAGGCCAGAGACGAGCTCTTCGGTTTCGTCTTGGGAACCGTCATCCACCACCAGCACCTCCCTGCCAGGGGCCATCTCTCCGGCAAGGGCTGCCAGCACCCGCCGGAGAACGTGGGCCTGGTTGAAAGTCGGAATCACCACCGATATTTCCAGCTCTTCTGCCATAACATTCCTCGCTCTCAAATGGTGCGCAACTGCTGCAGCAGCTTGCGGTCCCCGCGCGTAATTGCCCCGGTCAGGACTAACGACAACACATAGACGGCACCGCCGACGATGATCTGTACAGCAAGAAAGGCGTTATGGCACAACGCCACCACCACCACCATGGCCAGCGCCGCGACAAAAGGCTTGAGTGCCGAACGTCCGAGCGGCAGCCAAAACAGTCTGCGGTCGACAAAAAAGAGCTCGGTTACCGCAAACGCCACCGTCGCCAGCAGCGTTGCCAATGCCGCACCCAGTGCCCCGGCCCGGGGGATCAGCCACAGATTGAGCACCAACACGGCAACAAAGGCCACCGCATTGGCCACCATGTCGAGCTTCTGTTGATTGCGGGCAATGAGCGCATAGGCTACTATCTGCGTCATGCCAAAGCTCAATAGGCTCCAGATGAGCACTTGCAAGTTCGGTGCTGCTAACAACATCCCCCTGCCATAGAGAAGCAGGATGATCTTGTCGGCCAGCACCGTACCACCTGCCGCCAGCGCGAGACTGAAGAACATAACCAGTTTCAAGGACTTGAGGCAGACATCACGAAACATCTGCTCCGAAAGGCGCGACATGCGGGCCATCACTGGAAACGTAGCTAGGGCAAAGGCCGAAGAGACGAGCAGGAGCACGTCGACAACCTTGTAGGCGGCGCTGAACAGCCCGGCCTGCTCCACGCCACTGATTTTGGGCAACAGCATCACAGGCACAGACCAGAACAGGCTATTGAACAGTGTGGTGCCAAAGAACACCGGTGTCGCTCGGACCATCACCTTCACCAGACCCCAATCTGGCCGCAGGGTGCCGAGGTGTACGCGCCTGAAAGTCATAATCGCGAGTGCCACAGCACCGGTGACCCGGCTTACGACGACCAACAGGACAAGCGTCAAGATTCCGGCCCCATGTCCGATGAGCACGACGCCCCCGACCACCTTCGTGACGTTCTCCACAGCTCGCCCAAAGGCCGGATAATGCATCTCCTG
Organism: Calditrichota bacterium; assembly: GCA_014359355.1. NCBI lineage: Bacteria > Pseudomonadati > Calditrichota > Calditrichota bacterium. The sequence goes on from JACIZP010000388.1 coordinate 18,943, forward strand.
CAGCCCACAGAGCACGGCCCGCAGCCAGTAAAAGACACTCATCGGGAGCAGGGAGAGCGTCATCAAGTAGCAGGCCTGTGTCACCTGTGCCTCGTAGCCCATGACCCGAGTGAACCCAGCCATGCCCACCATGGCGACCAGTGTGCCTACTGCTCCCAACAGCAGTCCAACCACCAGGAGCTCGCCGCTCCTTTTTTCATCTCTCGAGACCTCCCTGATCACCCAGCTTCCCAATCCGAGGGTGGCCAGCATAGAAAAGACCGAGCAGAGAGAGATCGCCGTGGCCATAATCCCCAATCCCCTCGCTCCGTGGGCCCGAGTTACCAGCACCCAAAAGAGCGCTGAGCCCAGGCGGTTGAGCAGTTCGGCCACCGACCGAGCCGCAGTATTCTGAGCAATCCGGCGTACCGTGTTCATGTTCTCACTCTTGTGTCAAAGCCAGAAGCTGGCGCGTGATATTCATGGCCATTGGCTCAGCCACCTCTTCGGCGACCGGCTCGACCACAGCCTCTGCTGCAGCCAATCTCGCCACTGCCAGCCCCAAAGCGGCTACGACCCACATCGTGTTCATCAAGGCAAGCGACTGCTTGTAAGCATAGTCGCTCGTGGCCATGACCAACATGGCAGCGAACCCCGCGAAGAGGCCAACGGCCGTGGCTGCGCAGAAAGCACCTCGAGCCCGCAGACCAGGCCGCATGAGCCGCAGCACGCCCACCATCAACCACAGAAAGAGGACCAGCCCCGGCAAACCCAGCTCTCCTGCATACAGCAAGTAGAGGTTGTGCACAGGCGCCACTCTCGTGAACGGGTCGCTCGGATCGAAGTAGGTGTCCAGAACCTCCTTGTAGTTGTTCATGCCCACGCCGAGGAGCGGATGGTCTCGAATCACCCGCAAGGACACCTTGGCAGTGGTCAGTCGCGACATGGTGGCGCCAAAGTCCGGGGAGACCATCCGACGATAGACCATCGGGCCGAAAGCAACGCCCAGTATCACCACCACTGCGACTAAGCCGAGAATCCCCCTGCGCCGCGGCACTGCTCTGCGACGCCGTTGAGCGACCAAGGCGACGACCAGGGCAAATGCCAATCCTATCCACGCACTGCGCGAGAGCGTCAGGATCATGCCCAACAAGCCCAAGCCTGTGGTGACCATGTAGAAGACTCGTTTCCTCTCACCGCGCAGCACAAGGAAGATGCCGGTCGGGAGAAGCAACACGAAGTAGCGACCCAAGGTGTTCGCGTGCCCCACCGTGCCGCCCGGCCTCTTCACCAGCGAGGTTTCCGCCTCTGGGCGGAACAGCTCGGCTCGGGTCTCCTGGCCGAAGAATCCCAAGCTCAAACCCATGGTGTTCTGCAGGAGCACCACCACCCCCTGGAGGGCTGCACCGACCAGCAGGAGCTTCACCACGAATTCCACTTCGTCGCGGTCGCGTACTGTGTTGACCAGGTAAAGGAACAGCACCAGCACCTTGCTCATCTGCCACACGTCGAACAGGGTGAGCAGTGGCTTGGGCGCCCACAGAGCAGAGAGCGCCGCCAGGCTGAGGAGTGCCAGGTAAGGCACCGTGACCTTCGGCACCCAGTGGATCCGCTCCTGCCACAGGCCGCTGGCCACTTCGATGAGCCATACCGCCACAAGGACCAGCAGACAGAGGTCCGGGAAGGCAATCACCAAGCCACGCGTGCCTGCCGCTTCTGGGCTGTAGAAGAGGTGCACGTCCGCGTTCAATGGTATGGTGAAGAGCATCAAGGCCAACAGGAACCGCCGAAGGTCACCACTGAGGGCGCCCACGAACGGGAGTCCGAGCCCTAAGATGGCAAACACGGCCCACTTGGCTTCGAGTCCAAGCGCCAGCAGGGCAGCCGTCCCAGCAGCAGTTCCGGCGAGCAACGCCCAGATGACGCTGCTGCGCCCCGGACGTACCGGCAGCTGATATGTCGTCGAATAGGCCATCGCCTCTCCAGTCTCCTCGCTGCCCTGTCTATTACAGCCCCTGGGGCAGCACTTCGCGTCGGCGGTTGAGGACGATGCCCAACACGCGGACCTTTGCCGCCACCAGCCGGTCGATGACCTCCCGCGCCACATCGGTGCGCGTCTTGCCGGCCCACACCACCAGCACCACGCCGTCCAGCCACTGGCCAATGCGCACCGCTTCGACGTTCGTTGCCGCCGAGGGCAGGTCCACTATCACCCGATTGAAGCGGTCACGAAACTCATCGATGAGGCGATGCATGCGGGCAGAGGTCACCAGCTCCGCCGCACTGGGGTGTGTCCTGCCGGCGGTGATCACCTTGAGCCTCCCCTCATTGACCAGACGCACCGCCTTCGGCCAGACGATGCTCCCACTGAGAACCTCGACCAATCCAGGAACCGGCGAGATGCCCAACAGGCGCGCGACCCCGGGCATGGCCACGTTGCTGTCGACGAGGAGAATGCCCTTGCTGAGCACATCGGTCTTGCCGACAGAACCTGGATGAGCGTTGGTGCCGTTGCCGTTTCCATTTCCGTTGGTGATATACCCACCCGCCATGGAAAGGGCAAGGAGCGACGCCACCGTGGAGGCCCCGGCACCCGGGGTACAGCCGCTGATGCCGATGGTTTGCACCCGGTTGAGCCCACTGAGCAGCTCGATATTCTCGCGCAGAGCGCGGACCTCGGCTGCTAAGCCAGGCGGCACATCCAGCTCCACCTTCGCTGCAGGGACGCTCTGCACTGCCTGCCGGTACTCCGCTGCTTCCACCCTCTCCGAGGCTTGTGCCTCCTCCAGGATATCTCTGATCACACTCATGGCAACTCCCTCTCTCATTTGCTATGCGATGCGGTCAACCAAGCCCAACGAGTTGACCCCGCCAAGAGCGCCGATGTCCACCGCTTGGAAGCGGCATCCTGTGCCATTGCGCCGCATCTCCATGCTTTGCAGCGTCGCCGCCTGTGATTCAGGAGCGGCCAACAGCCCCTCCCGCGCAAGGCGACGGATCATACTGGCGTCAACGTACGTCCGGTCCATGACAAAGGCGTGCAGCAAGGCGTTGTCGCAGATGCAATTGATGATGCGTGGCACGCCTCCGGACAACCGGTAGATCTCGGCCAGGGCATCGGGCGCGAAGAGTCGCTGTGGTGCCTTGGCCCCGGCGACCTTCAGGCGATGCATGACGTACTCTGCCACCTGCTCGCGCCCCAAGGGACGCAATCGGAATCGTACTGCTACCCTCTGACGGAACTGCCGCAGCTCGGGAAGACGGAGCGTGTCCTCCAGCGGCGGCTGGCCCACCAAAAGGATTTGCACCAGCTTCGTGTTGGAGGTCTCCAAGTTCGTCAGGAGGCGAATCTCCTCCAGCGACTTTGGGCTCAAGTTCTGCGCCTCGTCCACGATGAGCAGCGCGTTGCGCTTGCGCTCAAAGTTGCGGATGAGGAACTGGTACAGGTCCAGGAGCATCTCCGCTCGGTTCTCAGACCTCACTTGCACGCCAAAGTCGCGGCACACATAGCGAAGCAGGTCTTCGGCCTCCAGCGTGGTGTTGAAGACCCACGCGCTCACGGCCTCCTCGCCCAAATGCCGGATGAGGGTGTGCAGGAGCGTCGTCTTGCCAGTCCCAGCCTCGCCTATCAGCACAATAAGGCCCTTGCGCATCTTGACGCCGTACATCATGCGCGTTAGCCCTTCTTGGTGATCCGGACTGGGGAAGAGATACCGCGGGTCCGGGTTCACGTCGAAGGGGATTTCTTTTAGCCCAAAGTGCTCAGTGTACATTGCTCTGTCCTGTGTTGCAAGCGGCCTCCGGCAGCTGCCGTGCCTGTGGCGACCGCCTCATTCCTCATCATCCCCAGGGAAGAGCTCCGAGACGGGCACTTCGAAGATACTGGCTGCCCGGCGCTTAAACTCCTCCGTGGGCTCCACGCGGTTGTTTTCCACCATCGACAGATAGGGGGCGCTGCACCCCAGCATGTAGGCCAGCTCATACTGCTTGAGTCCGGCTTCCCAACGTCTCACTTTCAGCAGGTTTTTGGCGCGGACAATGGGCCGCTTTGGACGTGGCAGCGGACGCCCGTCAAGGCCAGCGTCTCCCATCCCAACCTCAACCCGCACTTCTCGTTTCTCGTCCATGGCTCCACATCCTTCATGAAGACTCACGCGACATGCCCTGCGTGCCACGCCTCATGGTCGCCCGCCCGAGAGGAGGACCGAGGCCTGGCACTCTTGCCTATTCATCTCCTTTGTCCGGCACCCAGAGGGACCGGAAGACCAGTTTCGGCGATGGAGGCCAGCACTGGAAAGCCCAAGGCCCGGCGCACGTCCTCTGCGCTTTCGATGGAGTTGTCCAACGACTCCACGAAGAAAGCGGAGCCCAAGGCCACCAGCCCGCCGAGCAGCACCCCTACCAGCAGGTAGAGCGGACGGTTAGGCCGCACTGGTGCCTGCGGTGGCACTGCCGCGCTCACCACCTTCACCTGCACCAATTGGTCCTGGCGGGAGAGGGCCAGACGGGCTTCTTCCCGCTGCTTGAGCAGCACCGAATAGAGCTCCTGGGTCTCTTTGATGCCCCGCGAAATGCGGGTCAGCTCGTAGGCATTGCTGGCAAATCGTTTGAGCTGGCCTTGCACTTCGGCGATTCTTGCCTCGAGTGAGGCCTCCTCCGCCCGGAGCGCCCGCAGATTGGCCTCTTCCTCAGCGATGATCTCACGCAGTTCCTGCCGGAGCTTTTCCTGCACCAGGGCGACCTGCTTCTCGGCGGCGATCACCTGCGGGTGGCTGGCCGTGTAGCGCTGGCGGAGACGATTCCTTTCCAACTCCTGGGCCAGCAGTTCCGTTTTCAGACGCGACAGGTACTCTTCGCGACTGGGGCTGTCGCTCGTCTCAGTGCTGGGGATGACCACCGGGCCGTTGCCGCTCAGCCCCTCGCGGTACACCCGCAGCTTCGCCTCCTTGCCAATGCGCCTGGTGCGCACTTCGGTGAGCGCCTGGTCGTAGTCGGCCAGTTTCTTGTAGAGGATTTCCGCCTCCCCTTCTGGCACCACTACCCCTTCCTGCCGCTTGAATTCGGCCTCGCGCCGTTCCAGCTCATCGAGCTTGGCTGCAGCCATCTTGATCTGCTCATCGAAGAATGCGTAGGTGCGCACGTCCTTAGCCAGCTCCGCGCGGTGGCGCGAATACTGCTCGACGATGCAGTTGGCAATGGCAGCGGCCCGCTTGGGGTCATGGTCGCTGTAGGTGACCTGCAGCAGGTTGGTCTCTTTGGTCTGCTCCACCTTGAGCCCCTTCTGCACCATGGCCACCATCTGCTCAAAGCGGGCGCTGTCGGCTCCGCTGCCACCGGCCTTGGCCATGCCGAGTGCTCTCACCACCCGCTCGGCGATGGGCCGGCTCTTGAGGATCTGCATCTCGGCGGCAATCTGGTCATAATTGGTCCGCCGCAGCCACCAGTTGAGCTCAATGATGAGCGTCTTCTCGGCGTCCTTCTCCCAATCCACCAGGATGGTGGCACCCGCTCGATAGAGCGGCCGCATGGTGAGCGTGCCCACGGCCACGGTGGCCACGGTGGACAGGAAGATGAGGGTAATCATCCTCTTCCGCTTGAACAGGACCCTCAGCACCCGGCGCATGGACGCTGAGCGATCGCATGCATAGCTTTCCATGGTTTACTCCCTTGTCAAGTCTCTCTTCGCCAGGTAGCTCACTTCCACGCCCGCGACCAGAATACCGAGCGCGCGTAGAGGTCCAGCGGCGGAATCACCGTGTCATAGACCTGGGTCATGAAGGTGCGAATGTTGCCGATGAAGGTCTTGGGCACGTAGACGATATCATAAGCCCTGACCTCGACGTCCGGACTGGTATCCTTGCGGGCGAGGGCCTGCGTCAGATCCGAGCGAATGGCGGACACGCGCTTTTCGTCCAGCACCCTGATCAGCATCACGCTGCTCAGATTTGCCTCGCTGGTGGGCCCGCCCGCGGTGGCGATGGCACGGAGCAAAGTCATGTTGCGCTGCACCACGTAGCTGCCCGGATTCCGCACTTCGCCCAACACGTAGACCGTGTTACCCCCGAACTGCTTGACGGTCACCGTGACCTCAGGCTGGAGCAGAATTTCCGCGTATTTTTCGCTAATCAGACGCGCCAGCTCCATCGGGGTCATGTCGGTAACCTTAATGTCGCCGATGCGCTGCAGGGTGATGCATCCGTCAGGCCGGACGGTGACCTCGACGTTGAACTCCTCGTTGTTGAAAAACCTAATGTCGAGGACGTCGCCGTAGCCGAGGCGGTATTGCCTCTCTTCTTCGGCCACAGCGGGGGCTTGCTGCTGCGCCACATACACGTCGCCGCCTGCCGCTCGTGACGCCGCAGGCGACTCGGCGCCTGCCCGTGGCCTCACGGCGCAGCCCGACAGGGCGACCAAGCTGGCCAGTGCCCCGACGCACCATGCACCGCGCCTCAATGAGAACTGCTTCATGATCCACCTCCACAATCAAGTTGCGCGACGTCCAGGCCGCATCTGGTCCGGCGCCACGGCTCACTTCAAGAGCTGCATGGTCTGGGTGAGCTTCACGCCCTCGGCTTCCAAAGTGTAGACGTAGATGCCGCTGGGCACGCGATTGCCGAGGTCATCGGTGGCATCCCACCGCACTTCATGGCGGCCTACCTCCAAGTGCCCCTGCACCAGGGTGCGGACCAACTGCCCCTTGATATTGAAGATCTTGAGGGACACGCTTCCGGCCTCTTTGACCTCAAACCTGATCCACGTCGCGGGGTTGAACGGGTTGGGATAGTTTTGTGCCAGAGAGACCTTCTCGGGAACTGCCACCACCGGCGCCAGAATGGGGCCGTGCAGGCGCACTCGACCGGCATAGTCGATGTCCGCCAGCATGTAGTAGTAGGCAGTGTCCGGAGCTGCCTTGCCGTCGTGGTAGCTGTACTCGCGGCGCTCCGTGCTGTTGCCCGCGCCCGGGATCAGCTGGCTGGTGATTCTGACAAACGGACCCTGTTCGGCAGTGGCACGCCGCACTTCGAAGCCGCGGTTATCCGTCTCCGATTGCGTCACCCAGACCAACTTCACGCCGCCATTGACCCGGGTCGCCTCGAAGGCGATTAGCTCCACGGCCACCACTGCGTCCTGGGTCGACCAGGTGGGGAAGTCGACGCTGCCGAAGTCGCCCTCCAGCACCAACACGGCGAGTTGCGAATCCCCGTAGTGACTGGCCGTTGCCACGCTGGAATCGTTCCAGGCGCGGCAGTAGATGACCGCCCCATTCACCAGCAGATCGTGGGTGAGCTGCGTGGTGAATTTGCCTTCGTGGGGATTGAAAGGGAATCCTGCCCCAACGAAGGTCGTCCCGATGAGCACATCATCTCCGGTCGGGTTGCCGTTCTCATCTGGCATGTTATTCAGCTCATCAGCGCCGGCGTAGATAATCTGAATCAGGTCGCCGTAGCCGTCAAAGGCTGAACCCTGCAGCCAGTTGCCGAGCTCGTCCTGCACCCCGCTGACGCAGCTGACGTCCACAGTGCCAGCTCTTGCTTGGGCACCTGCGAGCATCAGGCACAGCATCCCAACCACTGCGCAGAAGACTCCTCTTCCACACATTGCACTTCCTCCTCTCTGCTTCACACTGCAACCACACTTCCCAAATCCCCTAGCTATCGGCCTGGAAACGGATTTGGACACTTCCAGGTCCGCGGCTGCTGTCCACTGCGGATGTGCAGCCAGTACCCCTTTCCCGGCTCCAGCCGCAAGTGCGAGGTGTCGCTGCCGGTGGCATTCAACCACTTACCATCGTAGGGGGTGCCCGTGCCGTCCACCAGCCAGGCGACCTCGTAGTGGTCACCCATCCAGGCCATGATCCGATCGGCCTCGCGGCTGTTAGTCGCCCCTTTGGCTACTCCTTGCTCCCAAAGGCCCGTTGCCGTGAGCGGCATGCTCACCGGATAGCAACTACCGATGAGGTTGAGCCCGGGTTCGATTTCTACGGCGTGGGCGCTGTCTGTCGGCACCTCGCCGAAGAACTGGAGCGTTGCTGGCTGGTGGCCCTTGCGTACCTCCGCCCAGAACCCTTCGCCGCGCGTCAGTGTCATCGTGCTCACTGCGCTGCCTGCTTCGTTCAGCCACTCACCATCGTATGGCGTGCCCGTGCCGCTCACCAGCCACGCGATCTCATAGCTGCTGCCGTGCCACTTCATGACACGATCGGCGACCAGCGCGTTGGCTCCTCCGGTGAGGACCTGGCCCAAGAGACTCTTCAACTGGTCATCTTGGGCTTGGAGCGGCACCGAAACCAGATTCCGCCCCACTTCGAGGCGCACGCCCAACGTGCCCACCCTGCGCCGGAGAGGCTCCTGTCCTGCGCCACGTACCGCCTCGATGACGTAGTAGCGGCCAGCCACTGCAGCCGCCCCTTCGTCGACGAATTCGGTGCCGCTCACCACCGCGCAGGGGGACTCCGGGTCAAAGTAGGGGTGCTCCCCGCGATACACGCGATAGTACTGGGCGTCGGGCAGGGCATCCCACGACAGAACCAAGTCCGTCCCCGAGCGCGAGATGTGGGGCTGCAGATCGCTGGCTTCGCTCTCCACCCGGAGCAACACCACGTACATGCTTCCGGCGCTCGCTGAACCGTTCTCACCCAGAATCACGGTCTCACCTGGCTGATACTGCCGCGTGCTCTCCCAGAGGCGGAAATCGGTGTTGCCCGCGTCGCTGACCCGGATGGCAAAAGTCGTCCTGGTAAAATTGCCACTCAGCCAAGCCGGCGTCGAGACACGACTGTCGTGCGCTACGAACAACCGCACCCGTCGCAGCAAGGAAAACCGCACCTGGAGCTGCGGGTCGAACTTGTGGTCGTTCTTCGTCTTGATCCACAACAGACCTTCGAATGCGTCTGGTATCTCGACGATCTGGTAACTCCTGTCCACGTAGTACTGGTCTCCTTCATGCAAGGCCGCCACCACATATTCCTCCGGCTGAAGTTCTGCCACCGTGCTCACATCGACACCGGCAACACCTGAGACCTCGTTGGAGAAGAGGCTCTCGTTCCCGGTGCTGTCGTAAGCGGTGACGGCAAAGTAGTAGCGCATGCCACGGGCCAGATCACCCACCAGCGCGCTGGTCGAGTTCCCCACGTCGATGGTGCAAAGGTAGTGGTGCGAGCTGGGGCCGTAGTGGAGCCGGTAGCCGGCCACGTCGGGTTCGGTGTTGGCCTGCCAAGCGATGCGCAGCGAACAGCCTTCTTGCGTTGACCCCACACCTGTGGGCCTGTGCTCCACCGGCACGCTGAGCAACGCCACGCATTGTCCGGCCACCAGCAACATCGTCCACGACCTCTTCGCTCGAATCGCCATAGCTTGCTCTCACAAAGAAGAAATTCTTAACTGCCCGCTCAAAAAAATTTCCCTCTCCCTGCTGCGTCGCCCTGTATGCAATCGAGTCTCTCGATCTGGTAGCACTGTCATCACTCCATCCGTCCTCCGCGCCTGCCGGGCGAGGCTACAGTGGCGCGGCCACTGCAGCCTCAGCCTCACTTGCCCGGCCTACGCACCTCTCCTGCCGGAGCAGACTCACCCAGCTATCGGGTGAGGACAACCTTCTTGCTCAGCTCCACGCCGTTGACGCGCATGACGCAGAAATAGGTGCCGCTGGAGAGCGGCTCACCTGCGTCGTTCTTGCCGTTCCACACCAAGGAGTGGCTACCGGCGCTCATAATCTCATCCGCGAGGTGCCGCACCAGCTGCCCCGCCGCGTTGTAGATGCCGATCCACACCCTGCCCTCACTCTTGACCTGGAAACGAATGGTCGTCTCCGGGTTGAAGGGGTTCGGGTAGTTCTGCTGGAGTTCGTAGATCATCGGCACCGGACCCGAGGCCACTGAGATAGGCCCATGGAGGCGAATGCGTCCGCGGTAGTCAACGTCGGCCAGCTTGTAGTAGTAGCCCTTGCCGAACTCGACGTCGCGGTCCACGTAGGTGTACGTGTGCAGCACACTCGCATTCCCTGCGCCGGGGATGAGCGTCTTGTTGATTTTGACAAAGGGAGCGTCCTCCCCTTCGGCGCGGTAGACGTCAAAACCCATGTTCTCGGTCTCCGACGCCGTGCTCCAGCGGAGATGCACTTCGTCGTTGTGCCACACTGCCGAGAACGACGTGAGTTCCACGGGCACCGGGTTCTCCATGTAGCCGAAGTCGGCATCGGCATAGTCCTCGCCCTCGGCCAGATCCACCACCAATGGGTCGCCGGCGGTGGTCAGGATGGGCGGTAGCCCGGCAAAGTTCACGGGGAGCGTTGCGTCATCCACGTCCACCAGGTAGTGACCTGCCATCAGCCCGGTGAAACGGTACCAACCGTGCTCCACCTCTTCGGTGGCGGGGTTATCGCCAGTGACCGTCCATGTGACCTGCTCCGTCTCGCCTCCGGTGCCTTTGCGCAGAATGACGGTGACCCCATCAATCCCCTGTTCGCCCTCATCCTGCACGCCGTCGCCGTTCGCGTCGTTCCAGACAAAGTCGCCGATCGAGCCCATGCCAACCAGGGGCAGGCGGATGGCGCACACGACCCAAATGCCACTGGCTGAACGTTTGCCATAGGGGCTGTCCGACTGGGACTCGATCTGGAGCGCCAACCAGGCACTGCCCGCCGGGAGCTGGACACTCATCGTGAAATTGTCCCACTCCTGTCCATTGGCCGAATGGAACGGATCGGTGTCCTCCCCGTCTACCGCGCTCGAGGAGTGGTCGTAATCGACGGCTTCTGGCGCGTCCACGATGCTCCCTGCCGGGATGGCGTCGCCGCCTACCTGATACCACAGACCCGTAGCCTCGTCCTCCTCCACTCCCCCGACCATGAGGAGCAGGTCCGTAGTGCGCGACACGGGTGCGGTGCTAAAGCCGAACCGCAGGATTTGGCTCGTGGGATGAAACTTGGAGAACAGGAAATAGTCCACTCCATCGGCGATGGAGATCGTGGCAAGCGGCAGGTCCGGCTTGCTGTAGACCACCAGGATGCCGCCGCCGAACGCCCTCCCAGACGAGCCCAGCAGTCCGGGGTCAAAACCTGACAAGCTGACGGTGTGCGTGCCGGGGGTAATCATGGCCGTGACGTCCGCCCTGTAGCTGAACCGGAAGCGCCCGGCAATCGCTGTCGTCATGCCGATCAACTGGCCAGTGATCGTGGCACTCGCCCCACCGTCGATTTGCAGCTCAACGTCGGGGTCACCCCAATGGTTCGGCGGAGAGTCGCTGTCCTGCCCGCCCCAGTAGAGATACGCGGCCTCGATAGTTGCTCCCTCCGGCACGACCAACTGGAAGGTGCCGGCGCCGGTGATCAGACCCACGCCCCCGGCCACCATGTCCACGTGGCCCGTGATCGGCGGCAGCGTCACCTGCATATAGTCGTCGCCGTCGAGCTCCTTGGCGCCCGCGTTGTCGCTGCGCACCAGCAGGCCAAGGCCCGCTGCCGCCCCCACCAGCAGCACTGTGCAGACCACCACAGTGCCTTTCTTTGCTGTTCGCCTCATTGTGACTCCTCCTTTCCTACACTTCGTGGTTGCCATACATCAGGCGGTAATGAGCTGCCCGTGCTCGCCACGATGCACGGCATTCCACCCCCCACACCTCCCGTCGGGCACCCTTGGGGCATCTTGTGCCTCACCTGTCAGCCATCTTGTTGCCACCGACACACTCCGCGTCCCCCGCTTGCCCATTTGCGCCTCCCTTCAAACTGAGATGCCCCATCATCTATGTCAGAAACGAGATTGTTTTCGCTCCGATTTCTGGCCTGCGGCTGCCGTGGCTGCCCGCAGGAACCAGGTCCCGCAGGCAGCCAAACGGCTTCAATCCGAACTCGTAGGCTCGTCCGTGGGCCACGCCGCTTGGCATAGCGAACCTGCTGCCATCCCGAGCTCTACGCGCGCGCCCACCTCTTGACCTCCTTTCCTAGTCATCTCCGTCCACCTGCGTGGGGCAGTGAACCTGTGCGCCGCCGAGGCTTGCCTATGGCCTGTCGCGCGTGACGAAGTTTCGTTCGCCTTCGGAGTCGTCATCTTTGCGCACCACGTAAGTGACGTAGATGTTGCTTCGGTCTTCCTTCAGGAACATGGCTGATGCGCTTCGGCAGAAAGCGATCAGCTTTGGTGAGACTGTTCCTGGGATTCGTACGTCAAATCTCCGGTAACGCTCTTGCGAGGTTCTTGACTCTGTGTGAGGGCGGAACCTCGCTGCTCGAGGTGATCTAGCGCTCCAACTGAACCAACCCATTCCCAAGACCCCAGCACCCAAGAGCGCGATCGCCATCATCAAGTTGTCCATGTACGCTCCTCCATCTGGGGGATGCATGAGCGGACTTGATTGCGATCTTTTCGCCCAAGGCGCCGCGGACCGCTCTGTCCGAGGTCTGGCGATCTGGAACACCAATTGTCTGGGCGCTAGCCTGAAATGAGCCTCCGCGCTCCTCACACCTCACCGCACGTCATTCCGGCCGCCTGCGTTCACCTCCTTTCTCCTCTTTGCTCCGCTGCAGCCCATGTAACCTTTCCCCCTTCCCCTCTGGGCTGCTCCCCTTGATCCCCGCCGGCGCACTCAGCGGGTCAGCACCATCTTGCGCGTGGCACGAAAGCCATTGGCGCGCAAGACGCACAGATAGACCCCCCCTGGGAGCGCCGTGCCCACCTCATCTTTGCCATCCCACGTTACGCTGTGCACACCCGCGTGCACCTGCCCATCCACAAGGGTCCTGAGAAGCTGGCCAAGCATATTGTACACCCGCAGCTCCACATGCCCGTCCACAGGCAGAGTAAACGAAATGTGCGTGACAGGATTGAACGGGTTCGGGCTGTTCTGTGCCAGGGCATACTCTCGCGGCAAGGCTTTGATGGTAATTGTCGCTGGCCCGTGCAGCGTGCGTCTGCCTCGACAGTCCAGATCGGCCAGCCAGTACCAGTAGGCATGTCCAGCCTCCACACCGTCGTCGTCGAAGACGTAGAGGTTTGTCTCGTTGGTGGTGCCCGCTCCTGGAATGAGCTCCGCGGTCAGCTTGACGCGCCTCCCCAGCGCATCCTCTGCCCGGTAGACCTCGAAGCCGAGGTTTTCTGTCTCGCTATGGGTCTCCCAGGTCAGCCGTGCACATGACCCCACCTGGGTAACCTGAAAGCTGGCGAGCTCAACCGGTACCAAGTCGTCGTTGTGCACAGTGCCGGAGCCGAACACGTTGTCTTTGCCGGGGTCGCCGTAGTCATGGGAAACCGATTCTTCCAGCCGGGCAAAGACCTGAGAGGGAATCCACTCTGGGAAGCGGTCGAGCAACAAGGCCGCCGAGCCCGCCACGTGGGGCGCCGCCGCCGAGGTGCCGCCGAACAACCCGCCTCCTGTGAACACCGACACGCTTGTGGGGCCCATGAGGTCAGGCTTCACTCTGCCGTCGTAAGTCGGTCCCTGCGAGCTATAGTAGATTTGCGGCCCAGTGTGCCACTGGCTGGCAAGCACCGCCCCGACGGTGAGGGCGCGCGCGGCATCCCCTGGGATGAGGACGCTACTCGATTCATGGCGGTACTCCAGGTCGTAGTAATTCGTGAACAGTGTCAGTTCCTGCGAGCCGTCCGCAGCCGTCTTGCGAATGCGCACCGCCAGTTGGGCGGAGCGATCCATGAGCACCGATATACTCTCCACAGGCCACTGGCTCCCGCTCTGCCTGGTCGTCGAAGAGTCATACGCCACCCACGAGCCGCTGCCCGCATCGTAGTAGTACAGGAACAGGTCATAGTCTTGGTCAGAGTACCACCAATCGTTCCAGGAGAGATAGACGCCTACTGAGGCCCCGACATTGACGGAGCCGATGTTGTTGAACTCGTCAATGCTGGCGCCCACCGCAAAGTCGTGCCATCCATTGCCATCGCTGTCGGTGAACTGCGCACGATAGTGCCGGCGCGCATGGTTGCCTGCAGCGTTCACCCACACGATGCCATGAGCAAAGGCCGTGTCCACAATGGCGCAAATCGGTCCGGTGCCGTCGAGAGGGCCAGCATTGGGCCAGCACATGGAGTGGTTGATCACCCGCACGCCTCTGGCAATGCAACTGTCCACTGCCGCAGCAAGGTCGAGGTCATCGGCAATCTTCATCAGATAGAGCTCGCTTCCTGGCGCCATGTCGTACACCACCTCGGCCACCATGGTGCCATGCGTCGTTCCCCCAATGCCGGTACCGGTGAAGTCATCCAGGTGCACCCCACTGGGCAGCTCCCCATTGGCAATCGCCTGGTCGAGATTGCCAAAGCCGGCATCGATCACTGCCACCTTCACGCCGGAGCCATTCCAACCATTGGCATGATAGCCGTCGGCATTGGTGAGCGCCACCCCTTCGCTGGTCACCGTCTCCAGCGGGCGCAATGGGAGCCTGATAGTTCTTGCCCACTTCGCCTCGCTGGCGAAGCGCGATAGCTGCGCCTGCGGAATGGCGATTTTCGCCACTTGCTGTCGGGCACCCAACAGCTCAGCGCCATACGGGGCCAAGGCCCCCTCCAGGCTCCTCGCATTCAGCTCAGACTCCACGATCACGATGAACCGGCCATCGCGCACGGGAATGTCATGCCGATAGGCCCAATCCTCGACCACCCTCTGGGGACCACGGCCGACCAGCTCGATGAGGTCGCAGAGTCGTCCCTCCACGTGGGCCAGGCGGCCACGGCGCTGGAGCTGCTCTTCTCCGGTCCCGCCATATCCGCTGAGGGTCGAGACCAAAAGGAGAACTAAGGCAGTCAAAGGGATTGGCATTTCTCTTACCAGTCTCATCCTCGACCTCGTCCGTGCCGTGTCACTTGGTGAAGGCCATCTTGCGCGTTGCCCGGTAGCCGTTCACCGTAAGGGTATAGACGTACAAGCCTGTGGGCACTGCATTGCCCTGGTCGTCCGTCCCATCCCACGTGACGGTATGGCGCCCCGGCTGCAACTGGCCGTCTACCAAGGTCTTCACCAGTTGACCGAGCATGTTGTAGACCTTGACTGTCGCATGCCCCTGTTCTGGCAGAGTGAAGCCGATGGTGGTAGCCGGGTTGAACGGGTTCGGATAGTTCTGCTCCAACTCATAGCTGCGGGGCGCCGAACGCACCGTCGCGGAGACAGGCCCGTGGAAGCGCATGGCCCCACGAAAGTCCACGTCAGCCAGGCGATAGTAGTAGGTCATGCCTTCTTGCACGTCCGTGTCCTCGAACCTATAGGAGCGCTTCTCGTTGCTGGTCCCGGCACCGGGAATCAACTCCCTGGTAATCCGTTGGTAGTTGCCGCGCTCTTCCTGGGCGCGATAGATGTGGAAGCCCAGGTTCTCCGTCTCGCTCTCCGTCTGCCAGCTCAGGACCACCTTGCCAATTTCTCCTGAGGCCTGGAAACTGCTCAGTTCGATGTCGACAAGCAGGTCGCCATAGTCTTCCACTTCGCCATTGTCCGCCAAGCCGGTCGGAGTCTGCGTTCCTACCGGGGCGCGGTCCAGCCGAGCGCGGAGCCAGGTTGTACCCAATGGCTGGCCCGCGAGCCATTCTGGCGCGCGAAACACGGCTGTGCCCGCCCCGGTGCTGATAATGGTCGTGTCCACCACCAGCTCATCAGGGTGCTCCCAGGATCCGCTGCGATCCCAGTCGATCCACATGTGCAGGTAGGCAGGGTTATCTTCAGAGATATCGCCGCTGGCGATCCACTCGATGGCCGCATAATCGCCAGGCGAAAAGCTGCCGCCGTTGATGAAGGGGCCGCTGGGGTCCGCCGAGTAGCCAAGGAAGTTGATGCCATCGTCATACTCGTCGAGGTCGATCTGCTTGGTGTCCAGCTCGTCGCTTACCCCGGAGCCCAGCCAGATGTCGCCGATCACATGCGCCGCGCCATTGTTGATCCAATGGCTGGGATAGGTAGTGTCCGGTGCATCACCAAAGTCTAACAGCTGCAGTTCCTCCACCGGCGCAGCGGTGGGGTCATAGTCCTCCACCTCGCCGTTCAGCGCGCCCCCGGTGGGCTGGCTGCTGGTGTTGTCGTCGTCAATACGGAAGCGTGACCAGCTTCCGCCCGCCTTCGCGCTGCTTGGCACGGCAAACTCCATGGTATACACCCCTGCACCAGAGACAGGGTGCCCGGTAAACAGCCTTTCCCCTTCGTCATTCCAGTCACCGTCCCCATTCCAGTCGTACCACCCATGAAGGTATGCAGCGTCAGCCGTGCCGCTGACGGTAATGCGGACGGCCCCATACCACCCGGGCCGATACGGAAGCTGATAAGGCCCGCCAGTGACCGGGGAGGAGCCGAGGAACTCTACTCCATCCTCGTCCTTCACCCCGGCGGAATCGCCGTCTACAGGCTGCCCATCCCATTCGGCATCGACCGTGGCCCCCATCCAGACATTGCCCAAAGTGTGGTAGGCCCCGTTGCTGCTCAGCAAAGTGGGGTAAGTTGGGTCGGGCGCATCCCCAAAGTCTGCGCAACGGCAGGCGCCTGCGTCCAAAGAGAAGTTGTTTTCGCCCTCGGCGAGCGTCACTACTTCGGTCAGGCCGGTGTAGGGGTCTACATCCGAGTCCAGTTCGTCGTCACTCCCCTGGTTTGGCCGCGAAAACCCATAGCCGCGCGGTAGGACGAATTGCAGCCGGTAGCTGCCCGGCAAGAGGTTATAGAACGCATACAGTCCGTTCTCGTTGGTGGAGGTGGAATCCAAAGGTTGCCCGCTTTCCGAGAGCAGATAGACCACCACTCCCTCGATGCCCTCTTCGCCTTCCTCCTGGATGCCATTGCGATTGCGGTCCATCCACACCCTGTCGCCCAAGGAGCCATCAAGAACCACCACCAAGAAGGCAACCCCCCGATTGCTGTTGCCGTCGTTGCGGCATCCTTCCACCCAGCGGACCTTCACCGTGTCGCCAGGTTGCGGGTTGTCTGCACCGAGCAGCGCCCGCGGGATAATCGCCTCAACCACGTAGGTCGCATGGCCACACTCCAGGTCTTGTTCATCCAATAGCCCGTCGTGGTTCAGGTCGTACTGGTAAAAGGCTGTCTGCACACCGTCGGCGGACGTCCCCAGCAGGGTGCCGGAGAAATCGGCTGCCAAGGGATCAAAATTCGTGTACTCCTTGTGTGCGGTGGTAGCGTACTTATCACAGCTGGTGTACCAGTCGCTGTTGTTGGTACGGTACAGCTCGCTACCCACATTGTTGTCGTGCATGATGGTCGAGTATGAGCCCTCCCACGGACTTGGCTTCACCTCGTGGACGATGTCCACGCCAAAGTCGTAGCGCCAGTTATCGCCGCCGGTGGTGCGCAACGGATTGAGCCCCATGTCCAGCGTAAGGTCCCCCGGTCTCACCCACACATTGATGCCACTCCGCCTCTCGTGGACACCGCCCACCTGAGGACCTGGACAGGAGGTCACCACAGCGATATAGAAATTGTCCTGATCGACGCTGGCGTAGTAGGCCTCCACGTCGTAAGGCTCGGACCCCGACGGCCACTGTCCCCAGTAGTCCTCGTGGGCAGAAACCGAGCTGGAGCTCCAGTAACCGTACCAGTCGCTGCCTGAAGGGTCGTTGGTCGGGATGAGCATATCCAAACCCGGAGGGCACAGTTTCGGCACAAAGCTGGACAGATCGAAAGGTAGCCCTGTGGGTGGATATGTGTGCCCCGCCTGCGATGGAACGGCTCCCAAGCACAGCGTTACGCCGAAGTAGGCTTCTAACAAGGTGCCCGCCGTCTGGCTGCAGGCTGTCCTGGCAGTACCCATGGCCGCCAAGACCAACCAGGCCCACGTCAAGAAGATCGCGCTCTTGCTGAGCTTGGGGCGGGGGTCGTTCGAGCGAGCCTGCCCATTTCCCCTTGCTCTGGTAACTCTTTTGCTTATCATGGTCCTTCCCTCTCTACCTTACTGGGGCCCCGTTCGCCTCTCCACTCTCTTTCCTCGCGAATCTGGCCCCTCCTTCCTCAAGCCTCTCATTCCTCATCCCACCGGCGTCGCAGTGGTCTTCCGCGCCTCGCTTGGCAAGGCGAAGAAGAAATTATTAACCAGCAAGAAACGACAACTGCGCCCCTTTCCTATTCCCCTCTCTTGGCCTGCGGAGGCGCGTTACCTCAGCACTCCCGGCCTTTGAGGAGATAGTTGACCCGGTCTGAGGGGGAGGTCACATGGGGTGACCTCCCGCCCTCGACCGTTGATGGCTTCGCCCCTGCCGAGACTTCCATCATCCATACGTGCCAGCACTTCTTGCACCACATTCGGATTCTCTTCCCTTCCACACCACACCGCAACCAGACTCGGCACGAGCTCCCAACCTCACCTCACCGAACGCCCGAAGCCATCCGTAACCTTCGTTTCCCTCTTGCCTCCGTCGCGCCCTTCGGAGCTGGAGGTGGTGGGCGCATCCCACTTGCGCGGGACGCGACCCACCAAACCTCCCTCTTTGGGCAACTCCTGCTCTTCTCCTATCTGGCAAAGACCATCTTCTTGGTCATGCGAATGCCCTCGGCTTCCATGACACATAGGTACGTGCCGGTGGGCATGACCACGCCATAGTCATCGGTGCCGTCCCAGAGCACCTCGTGGCGGCCGCTGGTCATGGCACCGTCCACCAAGGTCCGCACCAGGCGGCCCATCAGGTTGTAGACCTTCACCTGCACGCGTCCCTCGGTAGGCACCCTGAAACCGATCTTGGTCTCCGGGTTGAAGGGGTTCGGGAAGTTTTGCTCCAGCTCGAACCTCTCCGGCACGCGCGGCACTGTGG
>JACIZP010000389.1 GCA_014359355.1 Calditrichota bacterium
TCTGATGCCGCGGAAGAAAAGTGCTTGACCGGTAGCGAAATAATTGCTATAATTACAAGCTGCAAGCTCAACATACACTTTATCACGAGACAAAAGGAGGAAAAATGAAGCGAACCTATCAGCCAAGCAACAGGCGGAGAGTAAGTACCCATGGCTTCCGCGCGCGGATGAAGAGTAAGACCGGCAGAGAAGTGCTCCGGCGGCGGCGTGCCAAGGGAAGATATAGCCTTACGGTCAGCGACAGGGACTAAGCCATCGCTGCGAGAGTTCTATGGCGAGGCGGGCTCTGCCCACGCTCAAAAAGGGGGCATTTTCCGAAGTGATGGCTGCTGGTAACAAGGTTCATGGGCCGCTGGTAACCCTCTTTTGGCGCGAATCCGCAGAGCGCGGCGTGGGCATAGCCGTATCGCGTAAGGTGCGCACTGCGGTGCAGAGAAACAGGGCGAAGAGGCGCGTGCGCGAGCTTCTCAGACGGTATGAGCAACAAATCCCCGAAGGGGTCCAGGCGGTGTGGCTACTGCAGCCGGAGGTGGCGGAGATCCCCTTTGTTAGGCTCGTGGATGAGTTTGAGCGCACAATGGAGGCTCTGCGCGAAAGGATTGGGGATGGTTCGTGACTTTTTGGTGGGCCTGATCCGCCTGTATCGTATTGTCCTTTCCCCTCTATTGGGGGCTCAGTGCCGTTTTGAACCCACGTGCTCTCGGTATACTGAGCAGGCGCTGCTCCGCTATGGGGTCGTGCGGGGTCTTTACCTTGGTGCGCGGCGCATTCTCAGGTGTCACCCCTTCTCCCCCGGGGGCTATGACCCGTTGACTTGAATGGTCTCACCCAGTTTTGAAAGGCGAACCACTTCATGAATATGGACAAGAACACAGTGATCGGCGTGCTGCTGATCATTCTCATGCTTATTCTGGTCAACACGCCAATCTACAAGAAGACGTTCTTCCCGCAGCAGTACTGGCAAAGTCAGCGCCAAAAGGAGGTCACGTCAGTCCCGGCGGCTCAGGACACCGCGCGCGTGGAGAGCGTCCCGGTTGCGCCTCGAGAGATGGAGGCTCCCCCCTCGCTGCTGGCTCAAGAACCCGTCGAGGTGCGTGGAGAAGAGGTGGTGGTGGAAACGCCCCTGTTTCGTCTGACCTTTGACACAAAAGGGGCGGCTCTGAGCTCCTGCTATTTCAAGCGCTTCAAGGATCCCGACAGCAACTTTGTGCAAATTGTTGGTGCAGACGGCGGCGCCAATCTCGCCATTGGCTTTACCACGGCTCGCGACTCGATAGATACCGGACGCCTCTTGTTTGCAGCGGATCGCAAGAGCGTGGAGTTAGCTCAGAGCGCGGACAGTGCCTGTCTGACTTTCACTGCGCAGCTCGAGGGGGGACAGAGGATCACCAAGCGTTACACCTTCCGCGGCAATAGCTACTATTTCGCCCTGGATGTACGGCTGGAGAACTTTCAGGACGTAATCGCCCAAAGGCGCTACACGTTGGGGTGGAACAGCGGCCTGGCGCCCACCGAGTCTCGGCTGATTGACGACTTTCAGGAGGCCAAAGTCTACGCCCTGTTTGCGGCCAACATGGAGAAGTTTGACATCGGCCGCAGAGCCTACAAGGCAGATAGCATGGAAGGCGTGGTGCACTGGGTGGGCGCGCGCACGAAGTATTTTGCCGCCGCGATTATTCCCACGGGACAGCGCGGAACAGGCGTGTGGTACATTGGCAGACGGCAGGCACCGCCTCGCTCATTCGCTGTTTGGGAGAAGCACCGACTGCGAGAGGCGGAGCGCATCTGGAAGTCCTATGCGTTCGGCTTGGATATGGGATTCCGCAACGAGACGGTGCGTGAAGATCGCTTTCTGGTCTTTCTCGGCCCGTTGGACTACAGCACCGTGCGCGGCCCAGGGGTGGGCTTGGAGCGAATGATGAGCCTTGGCTGGAAGGTGATCCAACCGTTCTCCAAGGCTGTCTTGTGGTGCCTGAAGACCCTGCACGCCCTGATTCCGAATTACGGCTGGGTCATTGTCGTCTTTTCTTTGCTTGTGAAGATCGTCCTCTATCCCTTGACGCACAAGTCGTTCAAGTCGATGCACAAGATGCAGGAGCTGCAGCCTCGACTCATCGCGCTGCGGGAGAAGTATGGCAAGGACCCGCAGCGCCTGAACGAGGAAACGATGAAACTGTACAAGGAGGCAGGGGTCAATCCGATGGGTGGGTGCCTCCCCCTTCTCTTGCAAATGCCGTTGCTCTATGCGCTTTTCGTGGTGTTCCGGAACACCATCTCTTTTCGGGGCCAGGGCTTTGTCCTGTGGATCAAGGACTTGGCCAACCCGGACACGGTTGCCGTGCTCCCCTTCAGCATCCCCATGTATGGCAACCTGGTGAACATCCTGCCGCTCCTGATGGGCGCGACGATGCTCATTCAGCAGAAGATGAGTGTCAAGGACCCCAAGCAGAAGATGATGGTGTACTTGATGCCCATCTTCTTCACATTGCTCTTCAACTCCTTTCCTTCCGGCTTGAATCTGTACTACATGCTGTTCAACGTGCTGAGCATCCTGCAGCAGAAGTTCATTACCGATAGGCTGGTGGGAGGCACCCAGGAAAAAGCGGAGAACAGCGACGCGGAGAGGCGCCGAAGGAAGAAGTAGCAACGGCAGTGTTGATTGGTGGAGCACAAGGGAAAGGCCCTACTGGCATTAGGTGGTGGGGCTTTTTCTGTGAGATGGAGTGACTGTGGTGGATCTGCTGGCTGAGGACACAATTGTCGCCCTGGCGACCCCGCCGGGAATGGGGGCCATCGCCATGGTGAGGGTGAGTGGACCCCGGGCGGTAGAGCTGGTGGACAGTGCCTTCGCCGGGAGAAAAACCCTCTGGGCCCTGCCCAGCCACATGATGGCCCATGGTCGACTGCGCGCCTCGGACGGCGCCGGCGCAGAGGTGACCATCGACGAGGTGATGGTGGCGGTGCATCGCGCGCCGCACTCCTATACCGGGGAGGACCTGGTGGAGATCACCTGTCATGGCAGCCCTTTGATTGTGCGGCAGATTCTCCAGCTCTTCTGCGCGCGGGGAGCACGGCTGGCCGAGCCAGGGGAGTTCACCCGGCGTGCCTTCCTGCACGGCCGGCTTGATCTCGCGCAAGCCGAGGCGGTATGTGACCTGATTCAGGCGCGGACTGAGCGGGCGCGGCGGGCATCCATGGCGCAATTAGAGGGACAGCTCTCTCGACGCATTGCCCAGCTGCAAGAGCGGCTGGCGGATGCGCGTGCGCTTTTGGAGCTGGATATCGACTTTTCCGACGAGGACGTGCCGAGCTTGGATCGGCAACGGCTGGCGCAGACGTTAGAAGAGGTGATTGACGAGCTGCGCGCCCTGCTCCAGACATTCCAGCAGGGACGCTTTCTGCGAGAAGGGGCACGGCTGGTGCTCCTTGGCCGCACGAATGTGGGAAAATCCAGTCTCCTCAATGCCCTACTGGAGTGCGATCGGGCAATTGTCAGTGAGTTACCCGGAACGACGCGGGACACATTGGAGGGCCTCGTGGATATTGGGGGCTTTCCGGTGACGGTGGTGGACACTGCCGGTTTCGGCGTCGCCGGGTCGGAGGTCGAAAGAGAGGGCTTGCGGCGCACGGAGCGCGAGGTGGAAAGGGCCGACGTGCTCGTCCTTGTCCTTGACGGCAGCGAGCCGCTGCACGCCGAGGATCGCCGGCTGCTGGAGGCATACCTTCCTGGCCTTGCTGGTGGCCCGAGGGTGATCCCGGCGATCAACAAGATCGACTTGCCGAGGGCATGGTCGCCTGCCGAGCTGGCTGCCGAAAGGGCGGTGGAGCTTTCGGCGAAATGCAGAGTGGGACTGGATCGGCTGCGGGAGGCTGTGGCTGAGGCGCTGATGGGGGACGGTCGTGCGGGGGGAAGCGAGGTGGTGCTGAGCAACGTACGCCATTGGGAGGCGCTGCGGCAGGCGGAGGAGGCAGTTGCCAGGGCACGGGCCTCCCTGGCGCAGGGACTCTCGGCAGAGTTCATTGCTCTTGATCTGCGCGAGGCCGACGATGCTTTAGGCAGAGTGATTGGGAGGGTGACCGACGAGGAGATATTGGCCGCGATCTTCGCGCGCTTCTGTATCGGCAAATAGAGCATAGTGTTTCACGTGGAACATGGGCAGGACGGCACGATGTGCGGCGGGGATGACTATGACGTAGTGGTAGTGGGCGCTGGCCACGCCGGGTGCGAGGCAGCTCTGGCGGCGGCCAGAATGGGGGCGCGTACCCTGTTGGTGACCATGAACCTGACCACCGTCGCCCAGATGTCCTGCAACCCGGCCATCGGCGGCTTGGCAAAGGGCCATTTGGTGCGCGAGATCGATGCGCTGGGGGGACAGATGGCCGTGATCGCGGACCTGGCAGGGATCCAATTTCGCATGCTCAACCGCTCCAAAGGGCCAGCGGTGTGGTCACCACGCGCCCAGGAGGACCGGCAGCACTACTCGCTATTGATGAAACGAGCGCTGGAGCAACAGCCCGGGCTCCGGTTGCTGCAAGCAGAAGTCGTCGGATTGGATGTGGCAGAGGGGGCGGTGCGCGGCCTGCGCCTCTTCCCCGGCGGAAAGGTTGCGGCAAAGGCAGTTGTTCTCGCGCCGGGCACCTTCCTCAATGGCCTCATCCACATTGGACTTTCTTCCTTCCCGGCGGGGCGGGCCGGCGAGTTTGCGGCCGCGGCGCTCACCCAGGACTTGCGTAGGCTCGGCTTTCGTATCGGCAGGCTTAAGACCGGCACACCACCACGGGTGGACGGCCGCTCCGTCGACTGGGCGAGCATGACGGAACAGCCCGGAGACCCGGATCCGGAGCCGTTCTCCTATCGCCACGACCGTCTCGAAGTTGAACAGGTCTCCTGCTACCTCACCTGGACCAACGAGAGAACCCACGAGCTGCTGCGCGCTGGTCTGGATCGCTCGCCTCTGTACACGGGCAGGATCGTAGGAGTCGGGCCGCGCTATTGTCCCTCCATCGAGACGAAGATTGTGCGTTTTTCGGACAAGCCGCGCCACCAGATCTTCTTGGAACCGGAAGGACGGTTGACCAGTGAGTACTATGTGAACGGTTTTTCCACCAGTTTGCCAGAGGAGGTGCAACGCGCGGCGCTCCGCTCCATCCCTGGCCTGGAAAGGGTGGAGGTGACCAGATACGGGTATGCCATCGAGTACGACTATGTGCCCGCCACGCAGCTTCACCCGACATTGGAGACGAAGCTCTGTCGTGGCTTGTTCTTGGCAGGTCAGATCAACGGCACCTCCGGATATGAGGAAGCGGCAGCCCAAGGGCTGGTGGCAGGGGTGAACGCCGTGCTGCTGGCTCGCGGCGATGAGCCCTTCGTGCCCACAAGAGCAGAGGCGTACATTGGCGTCCTCATCGACGACCTGGTGACCAAGGGCCCGGAGGAACCCTACCGGATGTTCACTTCTTTGGCAGAACATCGGCTTGTCCTGCGCCAGGACAATGCGGATCTGCGCCTTGTACACCATGCCGAAAGGTTGGGCTTGCTGCCAACGGAGATTTGCCAGCGCACGCGGAACAAACAGCGGGCCATCGAGGAGGCGCTCGCCTTTGTGGCCAGAACCAGGCCGCCGCTCGCGGACGTAAATGGCATGCTCGAGAGGAAAGGGTTGCCAGCGGCAAGGACTGTACTCTCCCTCGGGGAACTCTTGCGCAGGCCGGAGCTCACGATGGCGGACCTCGCCGGATTGGCCCGGCATAGCGTGCTGGATGCGCCGCGCGATCCTTTCTGGCGGGCCGTCGCCCGACAGGTGGAGATCGAGGTCAAATACGAGGGGTTCATCGCCCGCCAGCGGGAGCAGATCGAAAGGTTTCGGCGCCTGGAGGATGCGCTGATCCCTGCTGAGGTGGACTATGATGCCCTTAGCGGGATTTCTGCAGAGGCTCGGGAGAAGCTCAAGCAAGTGAAGCCGCGCTCTCTTGGCCAGGCCTCGCGCATTCCTGGGGTGCGCCAGGGGGATCTGGCGGTCCTCATGGTGCACCTGGCCCGCCATGCGCGCGCCAGGGAGGGTTGTTCCACGTGAAACACTCGGAAGCCCGGACGGCGACGGATGTCCACCTTGAGGCGCATCTTGCCGCGCTTGGCGCCTGCTTGGCGCGGCTCCGTTGGAGCGTTGGCCGTGAGCAGATGGCCCTCCTCGGGGCCTATGCGCGCCTGTTGTTGGCCTGGAACCGCCGCGTCAACCTCATCGCCCGGGGGGACGAGCCGGTGCTCGTTTCTCGGCACATTGCCGAGTCGCTGGCCTTCCTTGCCACTGAGGACATCGCCCACGGCGCCCTCGTGTTAGACATGGGCAGTGGGGGCGGCCTGCCGGGCATTCCCATGAAGATCGTGCGCCCCGACCTGCAGATGGTCCTGCTGGATGCCCAGCGCCGCAAGGTGCTCTTTCTCCAAGAGGCAGTAGAGGCGTTGCAGTTGCCTGGCATCCAGGCGCTGTGTGCCCGCGCCGAATCGCTGGCAGCACTGGCGGAGTGGCGGCAGAAGTGCGACGTCGTGGTGGCGCGCGCCGTTGCCAGCTTGTCGTTGCTTTGGCAGTGGGCCTCGCCGCTGTTGGGCGGGCAGGGAATGCTCATCACCCTCAAAGGAGGCGATTTGGCCAGTGAGGTACGCGCCCTGGCCGCCAGTGACCCAGTGGCCACCGTGCGACTGAGCGCACCACCGGCCTGTCTTGTTGACCCCAGTAAGGGGCGCGCAATCATCACCGTACGAAGAGGTGCCCAGACGTGAAGAGACGACCGAACGACAACGTGTTTGCGGAGATCCAGAATCTCATTACCGAGGCGCGAAATCCGGCTACCATGGATATCGATTCCAAGTCCGTAGAGGAAATCCTGCGCCTCATCAACGCCGAGGACAAGAAGGTGCCGTTCGCGGTGGAGAAGGAGATCCCCTACATCGCCAAGGCGGTGGAGATCGTAGTGGAGGCCTTCCGCGCGGGCGGACGCCTCTTCTACATCGGCGCCGGCACCAGCGGCAGGTTAGGGGTGTTGGATGCCTCGGAAATCCCGCCGACGTTCGGGGCGCCGCCCGAAATGGTGCAGGGAATTATCGCCGGCGGCTACAAGGCCCTGGTGCGCGCCCAGGAGGGCGCCGAGGACCGGCGGGAGCGAGGCGGCGAGGACTTGCTGCGGCGCGGTTTCACCAGCAAGGACGTGGCCTGCGGTATCGCCGCCAGCCGCAGGACCCCTTACGTTCTGGGCGCCATCGAGAAGGCAAGAGAAGTGGGCGGTAAGACGCTCTATGTCACCTGCACCCCGCGTGCGGAGCTGAACTTTCCTGTGGATGTGGCCATCTGTCCCGTGGTGGGGCCAGAGGTGGTCATGGGTTCCACTCGGATGAAGGCCGGCACTGCCACCAAGTTGGTGCTGAACATGATCACCACCACCGCCATGATCCGCCTGGGCAAGGTCTACGGCAACATGATGGTCGACCTGCAGATGACCTCTCGCAAGCTGGAGGAGCGCTCTAAACGGACGGTGATGATGGTGACCGGTGTCAGTTACGACGAGGCGGAAGCGGTGCTGGAAAAGGCCGGCGGGCACGTCAAGACCGCCCTGGTCATGATCCTCGCGGGTG
The DNA here is from genome assembly GCA_014359355.1 of Calditrichota bacterium. Taxonomy (NCBI): domain Bacteria; kingdom Pseudomonadati; phylum Calditrichota; species Calditrichota bacterium. Next base: position 7,628 of record JACIZP010000389.1, read on the forward strand.
TGGAGGCCGATGAGGCACGCCGGCGCCTGGAGCGCGCCGGCGGCTTTGTGCGCCAGGCACTGGCAGGTTAGCGAGCGTGGTCTGAGGAATTGACCTCGGCTTGGTGCGACATCCTTAGGGAACGGCTGCATCTCTCACCTTCGGTGCGCGAAGTGTGGCGCGCACTGGATGGCGGGACAGCACTGCTCTCCGTGAAGGCGCCTGGCTCCCTGCGACGTGCTCTGGTGGCTGTATGGCTGCAGGAGAGGCAGCGGCGCGCCCTCTACGTGACGGCTGACCCCCTGTCGGCTGAGCAGGCACGGGATGATTTCGCCACCCTGCTGGGAGCTGAGCGGGCGGTGCACTTCCCGGAGCCGAGTGAAACGCCTGTTGCATTCCGCCTGCAGAGCCTCAGTCGTCAGAGTGCGCAGGTGCGCGCCCTGGAACTGCTGAGGGGCAGGGGTCCTGCGGTGGTGGTCACCACGCTGCAGGCGCTGAACAGCCGCCTGCTCACTCCGCAGGCAATCGACCAGCGGTGCATCATCCTGCGGCAAGGCCAGGAGTACGACTTCGAGACGCTCCTGGCCGCCCTGGTGGACCTGGGCTTCGTGCGCGAGACGATGGTGGACAGGGCCGGCGAGATGAGCGTGCGTGGCGGCATCGTGGACATTTTCCCCTATTCGCGCCTTCGCCCGGTGCGTGTCGAGCTTTTTGGCAATACCGTCGAGTCCATGCGGGAGTTCGACCCGGAGACCCAGCGCTCGGTGGCACCCGTGGAAGAAGTGGCGCTCATCCCGCAGTTCCCTGTAATCGATAATTCTGTTCACTTCCAGGACAGCGACCGCACGGCAACTCTCTTCGGATTCGTGCAACACGGGGACGTCGTGGTCCTGGAGGACACTCCTGATCCACACACATGCCTTCCCGTGAGGCAAAACACCCCTCTCTGCGAGGGGGATCCGACCGGCGCCCACGGACCCCGTGACGGCGGTTCCTCTGGCAAAGCTGTGTTGTGGTTTCCACCACCAGGTCAAGATGTGGCTGGACAGCCCTTGCCTGCAGAACCCGCGCCACCCATGGGGGGCAAGTACGACATCCTGCGCGAATATGTGGCGTCCGTCACCGTGCGTTGCGCACTGCACTCGCAGGCTGCTCCGCTCGTCTGTTTCCTCTGTGACAGCCCTTCACAAAGGGACCGGGTAGAAGAGCTGTTCAAGGAGGAAAGCGTCGACGGTCTCCGCGTCGAAGTGGGCGGTCTGCAGAGCGGTTTTGTCCTGTGGGATGTAGGATTGTGTGTCCTCACCCACCATGAGTTCCACAGCCGGGCGCGCGTGCCGCATCCTGCGCCGCGGCCTCGCGAAGGTTTCACCTTTCGCCAGCTCCACTCCCTGCGCCCTGGAGACTATGTCGTCCACGTGGACTATGGCGTGGGCGTGTACCAGGGCCTGCGCAAGATCAACGTCGACGGCAGTGAGCGCGAGTGCCTGGAAATCGCCTATCAGGACGACGACAGAGTCTATGTGCCCCTTGAGCGGATGGACCGCGTCAGTAAGTACACGCCACGCGAGGGGGTGGCGCCGCGTATCAACCGCCTGGGCACAGCCGAGTGGGAACGGCTAAAGGCACGGGCCAAACGTCGTCTGAAGGACGTCTCCGCCGAGCTCATCAAGCTCTACGCGGAACGCCGACACGCCCCGGGGTTTGCCTTTTCGCCAGACAGCCTTTGGCAGCACGAGCTGGAGGCCTCCTTCGTCTACGACGAGACCCCTGACCAGCTGCAGGCCGTCGCCGATGTCAAGCGGGACATGGAAGCGCCGCGCCCTATGGATCGACTGGTGTGCGGCGATGTCGGTTTTGGCAAGACCGAAGTGGCGATTCGCGCAGCCTTCAAGGCGGTGAACGACGGCAAGCAAGTCGCGGTGCTTGTGCCAACCACCCTCCTGGCGAGCCAGCATCTTGCCACCTTTCGCGAGCGACTGGCGCCGTTCCCTGTGCGCGTGGAGATGCTTTCCCGGTTCATACCCAAGCGGCAGCAGCAACAGATCTTGGCGGATCTGCGCGCAGGGCGGGTGGACATCATCATCGGGACCCACCGCCTATTGTCCGCCGACGTGGGGTTTCACGACCTGGGTCTTCTCATCATCGATGAGGAGCAGCGATTCGGCGTGATGCACAAGGAGCGCCTCAAGGCCCTGCGCACCAATGTGGACGTGCTCACCTTGACGGCGACGCCCATCCCGCGGACTCTGCACATGGCGCTGGTCGGCATCACCGACATGTCGCGGATCGACACGCCTCCCCGCGATCGCCTGCCGATTAGGACGGAGGTCGTGCAATTCAGCAAGGAGCTCATTCGCCAAGCTATCCTTCGCGAGCTCGGCAGAGGCGGACAGGTTTTCTTTGTGCACAACCGTGTGCAGTCCATCGGCGCCATGCTCGAAATGCTGCGGCGGCTGGTGCCGGAGGCCAGCTTTGCAGTAGCCCATGGCCAGATGCCTTCCGCTGCCCTGGAGCGGGTGATGAACCAGTTCATCGAGCGCCGGTACGACTGCCTGGTGTCGACCATGATCATCCAGGCCGGCCTGGATATGCCCAATGTCAACACCTTGATTGTCAATCGCGCTGATCGCTTTGGCCTGGCACAGCTCTACCAACTGCGCGGCCGCGTCGGACGCTCCAGCCAGCAGGCCTACGCCTATTTTTTGGTTCCCAGCGTGCGCCGCTTAACAAAGGAGGCCATCAAGCGCCTGCAAGCCATCGAAGAGATAACAGAGCTTGGCTCAGGCTACCAGGTGGCGCTCAAAGACCTGGAGGTGCGAGGAGCCGGAAGCCTGTTTGGTGCAGAGCAGAGCGGTTTTCTCGACGCGCTGGGCTACGATGTCTTCTGCCGCATCCTTGAGGAAGCCGTTCAGGAGGTGAAGGCGGAGCAGGCTCTCTGGGAAGAACCCGCTGAGCCAAAGCTGCCCGTTACGCAGATGCGTTTCCGGGGCGACGCCTTCCTCCCGGAGGACTATGTGGCGCAGAGCTCTGAGCGCGTGGCCGTGTATCGGCGTCTGGTGGCGGCAAAGAGCCTGGCGGAGGTCGAGGACATGGAGCGGGAGCTGGTGGATCGCTTCGGTCCGCTCCCTGAGCCGGCCCGCAACCTGCTCGACGCCGTGACCTGCAAGCTCTTGGGAAACCAGTTAATGATGAGCGAGGTTCAAGTAGACGCACAGACGCTCATTGCGACCTTCGCGCCGTCGGTTGCCGTGGACAGGCAGGCGGTTGCGCGGGTGGTCTCGAGAGTAGCCGCCAACGAAGGTTTCCCATTCAGGTTCGTGCAGAGCAAGGGCAAGAGGGAGCTCGCGCTGCGGGTAGAGCTGCCTAACGAAGGGGGCCTGAAGGCGGCGAAAGAGTTCTTGCAAAGCATGCTGTGAGTTCGTATATTACAACAAGCCTCAAGCCATGGAGCGGACTGGGTAGCAAAGGAGCGTAAGATGAGCAGACGTGTAGCGTTGCTACTATTTGTTTTTGCGGCAGTTGTGCTGGTGGGGTGTGCACGTAAATCCGACCCCATCGTGGCAAGGGTGGGAAACCGGGTCATAAGGCTCTCCGAGTTCGAACAAGACTTCTCCAAGAACAGAACTCCTAATTACATAAAAACCACAACGTTCAAAGAGCGCAAAGACCACCTCATGACCATGGTTGAGCGCACCCTCAAGATCGCCGACGCCTACTCGCGGCGGTACGACAAGCTGCCGGAGGTGGTGCAGCCGGTGGAACGCGAGATGGAGCAACGTCTGTTCTCCTCGTATGTGGAAAAGAAGGTGGTCGA
>JACIZP010000390.1 GCA_014359355.1 Calditrichota bacterium
CTTGGCAGGCGCCTCTCTCCTCCTGTTCAGTCAGGTCTTACTTGGCACGCTTTGCAGGGCCAAAACGGACTGCGGCCCGTGCTGCGGCGAGGCGCGCAATCGGCACCCGGAACGGCGAGCACGACACATAATCGAGCCCGACGCGGTGGCAGAATTCAATGGATGCGGGATCGCCGCCATGTTCGCCACATATTCCGACCTTGAGGTTGGGACGAGCAGCGCGACCCTTCTGCACGCCCATCTCCACCAGTTGGCCGACGCCTGTCTGGTCGAGGGTCTGGAACGGGTCCTCGGGCAGAATGCCTTCCTCAAGATAGGTCGGCAGGAAGCCACCCACGTCGTCCCGCGAGAAACCGAACGTGGTCTGCGTCAGGTCGTTGGTGCCGAACGAGAAGAACTCCGCACTGCGGGCGATCTCGTCGGCGGTCAAGCATGCCCGCGGGATCTCGATCATAGTCCCCACCAAGTAGTGGAACTTGACCTGGTACTTGTTCATGACCTCTTCGGCGACTTTGCGGATGATCTTCTCCTGGTGCTGAAACTCCTTGACCGTGCCCACCAGCGGCACCATGACCTCCGGGTAGACCTGCACACCTTCCTTGGTCAGCTCGGCCGCCGCTTCGAAAATGGCGCGCGCCTGCATCTCCGTGATCTCGGGATAGGCAATCCCCAGCCGGCAGCCACGATGACCGAGCATGGGGTTCATCTCATGCAAGGAGGCGATGCGCGCTTCGATCTTCTTGGCCGGCACCTGCAGCTGGTCCGCCAGTTCCTTGATCTGTTTCTTGGTCAGGTTGATGAACTCGTGCAGCGGCGGATCCAGCAGGCGGATGGTCACCGGCAATCCCTGCATGGCCCTCAGGATCCCCAAAAAGTCCTTCTTCTGGTAGGGGAGCAGTTTCGCCAGGGCCTTGCGGCGCTCCTTCTCGGTCTCGGCGAGGATCATCTGCCGCATGGCCAAGATGCGCTTGGGATCGAAGAACATGTGCTCGGTGCGGCAGAGGCCAATCCCTTCGGCGCCGAATGCCCGTGCCTGAGTGGCGTCAGCGGGCCGGTCGGCGTTCGTACGCACGCCGAGGCTGCGGATCTCATCGGCCCACTTCATGAGTTGCAGGTAGGCCTGATTGTGCTCGAGGTCCGGCTTGACCAAGGGCAGCTGTCCAGCGTAGACCCGCCCGGCAGTGCCGTTGAGGGTCAGCCAGTCGCCCTGCTTGAATAGCTTGCCATTCACGGACAGCTTCTTGCCCACAGGGTCGATTTCCAGCGCCCCGCAGCCGACGATGCAGCACTTGCCCCAACCGCGCGCGACCAGGGCAGCGTGGCTGGTCATACCGCCCTTTGCGGTCAAAATCCCCTCGGCCGCGTGCATGCCGTGGACATCCTCAGGGGTGGTCTCTTGCCGGACAAGGATGACTTTCTTCTTGTCCTTGGCAAGTCGTTCAGCATCGTCGGCGGTGAAGACAATCTGTCCGGTGGCCCCACCCGGGCCTGCGGGCAGACCCGTGGCCAACACCTGCGCGTGCCGCTCCTTGATGGGGTCCACCATCGGGTGCAGGAGCTCATCCAGTTGCGATGGCTTGACGCGCATAATGGCCTCCTTCTTGTCGATGAGGCCTTCGTTGCACATGTCCACCGCCATGCGCACTGCCGCCTGGCCGTTTCTCTTGCCCACGCGCGTTTGCAGCATCCAGAGGCGCCCTTCCTGGATCGTGAACTCGATGTCCTGCATGTCACGGTAATGCTTCTCGAGGGTGTTGCGGATGCCCACCAGCTGCTCATAGAGCTCCGGCATCATCTCCTCGAGGCTGGGGAGGTGTTTGTTCTCCTGGGTCTTGTTCGCCTTGTTCAGGGGGTAGGGGGTGCGGATGCCGGCCACCACGTCCTCGCCCTGGGCGTTGACCAACCACTCACCGTAGAATTCGTTTTCGCCCGTGGCCGGGTTCCTGGTGAAGGCCACGCCGGTTGCCGAGCGCTCGCCCATGTTGCCAAAGACCATGCTCTGCACATTCACCGCCGTGCCCCAATCATCAGGAATGCCCTCGATGCGCCGGTAGGAGACTGCCCGCTTACCGGTCCAGGACTGGAACACCGCGCCAATTCCTCCCCAAAGCTGCTCCATAGGGTCATCCGGGAAGGGCCGGCCCAGCACCTGCTGGACTTTCTTCTTGAAAATCTCGACCAGCTGCTTGAGGTCCTCGGCGGTCAGTTCGGTATCCAACTTCACGCCGCGCTTCTTCTTGAGCTTGTCCATCTCATGCTCAAGCTGTTGGCGCACCGCTTTGCCTTCCTTTGGTTCGATGCCTGCCGCCTTCTCCATCACCACGTCGGCATACATCATGATCAGTCGCCGGTAGGCATCATAGGCAAAGCGCTCATTTTGCGTCTTGGCGATCAGCCCCTTGATGGTAGTGGAGGTCAAGCCGATGTTGAGCACGGTCTCCATCATGCCCGGCATCGAGCTCCTTGCGCCTGAGCGAACGGAGACGAGCAGAGGATTCTCCGGGTCGCCAAAACGGCTCCCCATGAGCTGCTCCGTTCGCCGCAGAGCCGCCTCCACCTGTTCTTTCAGGCCAGCGGGATATTTCTTGCCGTTGGCATAGTAGTAGGTGCAGACCTCAGTGGTGATGGTGAATCCTGGAGGCACAGGGAGGTTCAAGCGGCACATTTCTGCTAGGTTCGCTCCCTTGCCGCCAAGGAGTTCCTTCATGTTCGCATCGCCTTCCGCCTGACCCTGGGCGAAGAAATAGACATACTTCTTCTCTGCCATCGAAAAAATCCTCCTCGAATGATGCTACTGCGCTATCTGCTATACGGCGCGGCTACCCACGCCGAGGGCTTCACCGTGCCTGTGGACACAACCGCCTTCTTGCCTGCGTTCTCGAGCGTGCAAATCGACTGCCCGCTCACCCCCCAACCGTAGTCTTCTTGCCGAGTATGGAGCCATACTGGAGCGGATTGCTGAGGACTTCTACTGCCTTCTGCACGACCTCATCGTCGTCCAAGACCGCGCTAATGCCTGCCGCGGTACCCCACAGCTTGGTGATAACCTCCCTCTCCAGCGACTGTCTAATGTAGCCAAGGCTCTCCTCGAATTCACGCTTCTTTTGTTGCGCTAAAGCTGCCTTGATCTGCCCCAGCGCTGTCGACACCTCCGGCAAGTAGCCGTGTTTCCTCGCCGCGCGCTCAAAGGCCTCAAGCTCGGTTTCGCCCTCGCTCTTGTACTCGAACTTTTTCTCGGCCAAAAACTTGCGGAATTCGTCGATCACCTTGTCGTCGGCCACAAAGTTGCGGGGCAAATCGGGGTGCCGCTGCACATAGCCCACGGCAAAGTTGAAGAACATCGACTGGCTGAGCAGGGCGAACTCCAGTCGACTCAGGGTATCGGGGCTGACCTGGATGTCGGGGACGATGCCTCCTCCGCCACGCACCAGGCGTCCGGAGGTGGTGCGATACTCCTTCTTCGGGTCGGCCGCCTCTTCCAGCCGTTTGATCCCTTCGGCGTAGAGCACGCTGGTGCGCCCCTTGTCGAAGACATCCGGATTCTGGATCAGTCGTCCACTGGGCACAAAGTACTCGGAGGTGGTGATGCGCAGCGTGGAGCGGGGCCCCACGCCTACCACGCGCTGCACCAGCCCTTTGCCAAAGGTGGTGGTCCCGATGACCACCCCACGATCCAAGTCCTGAATGGCGCCGGCCACAATTTCGGAGGCAGAGGCGCTGTAAGAGTCCACCAGCACGGCTAGCGGCAGATCGCCCCACACGGGGTCCTTGCTGGCACGGTACTCGCGATCATCGCTCTT
>JACIZP010000391.1 GCA_014359355.1 Calditrichota bacterium
GTGAAGTGCTCAAGTGGCCCCTGCTGCCCACGTGCAGGTGGTGAACGCCTGGCTTATGGAGGAGGCGAAGCCATGCACCACAAGTTGCTCGTCGCGGCATTGTTCTTCATCCTGACGCCGCCACCTTTGTGTGGTGGGGTCTACTTCGTCGGCCCCACCGGTAACAACCTCAATCCGGGAACCCGAAGCCAGCCCTGGGCCACGCCTGGCTTTGGCTCCCGACAACTCAGCCCTGGCGACACGCTGATTCTCCTGGGCGGCCGGTACGTCCTCAGCGAATACGACGCTGACATCATCGCGCCGTGTTCGGGCAGGGCGGATGCTTGGATCACCATCCGCGGAGAGACGGGCAATCGGCCGGTGCTCGCTGGACGCGACAACCTCGCGACGGCGATCGACCTCTCGGGCAGGTGTTACGTGCGCGTCGAAAACTTGGAAATCACGCATGACGCGCAGGCCACAGGCGAGGCTAAGTGGTTCCGCGAAGGGGTGGAAGTCCTTGGCGAACCTGGGCACCATCTGGCCTTTCGGGACCTCTACATCCACCACATCGATGAATACGGGATGAATCTCCAGGACGTCGAGCAGGTAGAGATCGTCAACTGTCGCCTGGAGTACTGTGGCTTCGGGGCGCTCGGGGGACCCGAGGGTACCTACGGCGGCTGGCGTCATGTGACCATCCGCGACTGCTCGCTCTCCTGGGGTGGGCATTACTATCAGGGGGGCGACGGCTCCGACCGCCCCTACGATCGCCCGGACGGCTTTGGCATCGAGCCCTCAGCCGGGCCGATTCTCATCGAGGACACCGTTGCCGAACACAATTACGGCGACGGCTTGGACTCGAAGGCGGCGAACACCACCATCCGTCGTTGCATCGTGGCCAACAACTCCTGCGATGGGGTGAAGGTCTGGGCGGACAATAGCCGCATCGAAAACACGCTCATCTACGGCCGGGGCGACGGCGACCCGGAAGTCACCCCATGGGCGCCAATTGCCATTGACCAGGTCGAACAGGCCGGTGCCCGTTTTGAGATCGTCAACGTCACAGTCGATGACCAGTTGGGGAATGAGTACCTGCTCTACGTGCAGTACGAGAACCCGGTCCCGGTGCATGTCACCATCCGCAACTGCATCTTCAGCGGACGAGGACCAAATACCTCCATCTCCGTGCACGGGAACAGCACCCTGGTCGCCGATCACAACCTTTTCTTCATCCCGCAGAGCCCGGTGCTCCTCCACTGGGGCGACCAGGAATATGATTGTGGCAAGATCGGAAGCTTAGGCGAGGGCAATCTGTGCGGGGATCCGCGCTTTGTCCAGACCGCCTGGGGCACGACGGGTGACTATCACCTGATGCCGGGCAGCCCAGCCATTGACGCAGGGAGCAGGCTCGGGGCACCCGCCACGGACCTTGAGGGCCATCCGCGGGACGCCCATCCAGACATCGGTGCCTATGAATTCGGCAGCACGGGACTCGGTGACGCGCAGCGTTCTCCGACAGAATTCTGGCTTCTGCAAAACTACCCCAACCCCTTCAATCCTTGCACGACCATTCGCCTCGTCCTGCCGCAGCGGGCACAGGTGAGGCTCGACATCTGCGATGCCCTTGGCAGAGGCGTGAGGACATTGGCCAACGACCAGTTTGCCGCGGGCGAGCACCGCATGGCTCTTGACGTGCATGATCTGTCGGCGGGTATCTATTTCCTCCGCCTCCAGGCACTTGAGCCCGCGCAGAACGTGGTGCTCTTCCGCGAGGTGAAAAAGCTCGTGCTCTTGAGGTGAGGCTCGCGCACCCGCCTCTTGGGGCCATTGCCGGAGAGGCGGGCACAACACAGCGGTTTCCCCCGGTGATCCAAGAAAGGCGTCCGCGGTGAGAAAGCGGCCGGTCGAGGATCATTCTGCGCCCGACGAACAGGGCTTGCGCGCCACGACGAAGGGCACGCGCTAATGGGTGGCGATGCGCCCTCAGCCCTGTCACTATCGCAGGTCTTGAACAGCCGGACCGGGGAACAAAAACGTCAACAGATCATCAAGGTGGGCGCGCCAGTTGCCCCAGCTGTGCCCCTCGTGCGGCTCCTGGTAGCAAACCTCATAGTCGCGCTGGTCCAGGATTTGACGTAAACCCCTCACCAGAGGGATGAGGACCGGCAGGTCATAGGTCCCGACGTCCAGGTAGATGCGCAGGGGCCGCTTGTCCCCCTCCTGGAATGCCCTGGCCAGCTCCGGCTCCACGTAGGACGACTGCGCCCCCACATTGCCAAACTGCTCCGGGTAATGAAGCCCCAGCCAGAGCGAAATGTTGCCGCCATTTGAAGCGCCGATGGTTGCCCGCAGCCGCGGATCGGCGCTCACCGGGTACCTGGCAGCCACCCAGGGGAGTACCTCCAACAGGATGAACGCGGCCAAGGCTTCCTTTCTGTCGCCCGCATACTCGCGCTGCCGCTCTCCCGGCGAAAGGAACACCGCTACCAGGGGAGCTACCTTGCCGGAGGCGATGAGGTTGTCCAGCACCGTGGCAGCGTCCCCCAGGGTCAAGTAGTCGCTCCCGTCGTGAAATAAGGCGAGCGCGTATGGCGCACCTCGGTCCGCAAAGGCAGGCGGGACGTACACGGCAACCCTGCGCCGTCCACCAAGCTGGCCGCTGGTAATGACCGTATCGTGCACCGCGCCGTGTGGCAGATCCGGCCTGAGGACAAGCTCGGCCGGTGGCTGGTACCTTCCCATGCGCAATTCCGAGTTCGGGCCAAAACCGCCGCGGATCGTCAGAGGGTTCATAGGATCGAGCAGCCAGAGGGTGTCGTCCACCACTATCTTGTAGTCCAGACGGGCGTCGGCTGCGAAGACCCGGCGTGCGTGCCACAGGTCGGTCCCCGCCACGGGCGTGAGCAGGCACGTCGGGCGCCAGCCGGTGGCATCGCCGGCCACAGCGACGCTTTGTGCCCGACCACGATAGAGAAAGTGAACCACCGTGTCCTGTTCCACCACGGGAAAAGCAGGGCAAGCCGCGTAGAGACTATCCACGAGCGCCTGTCGTTCGGCCGGCGGCGCCTGGAAAAGACGCGCCAGCACGGCACTGCAGCGCTGCCCTGAGGCCGATGATGCCAGGGACAGCAGCAGGACAGACCACATCCACCCGGGTACAACGCGCTTCTGCCTTACCCTCCACAGAGCCCTGCGAGCACAGGGTTGCCGCGTGCGCCGGAACCGCGTGCCTGCGCACCAATCGGCCTCAGGCTCGCGTCCAGGGACCGCCTGCACGACTGCAAGGCCCGTCTTCTTAGGCCACATGCGCTCAGTGCATCCAGTTAAAAGCCTTCACCACTTCCAACAAGTCGTTGCTGGTAAAGGTCAGCTCCCAGTCGCCGGTACGCTTGGCGCCAGGGTAGAGCGACTTTTCGTGCACCACCTCCTCCCGCTTCAGTTTCAGGACCATTGTGTAGGGTGGCTTCAGCTTGTAGGGTTTGTAAGTGGCAAGATTTTGCAAGGCGCGTGTCACTCCCTGGCGGATCCTCTCGCGTGCCACCTCCGGATGCAGGCACAGCGCCGCATTGCCAATCCCCTCCTTGACCGCGACGGTCTCCACATTGCCCAAGAGTTCCTTCACCTGCTGACAGATGGCCTTGTCGCCGGCCACAAAGACCACCGGCACATTGAAGTGGCCGGCGATGAGCGCATTGAGTCCCGCCTCCGGAAGGGAGACGCCGTTGATGATGAGGTCGGCGACAGTGCCACTCATGGTGTGTTCCAGAGTCGCGTGCGGCGTGCCCGCCTTGGCGTGATAACCGATGAAGATAGCCGCCGCAAAGGTCTCGTCGATCCCTTCCATCATCCCCTTGAATCCGCCTGACCAGTCGCGCAGCAGGAGAGCAGCAGGGTGCAGTTCCTCGGGCAGGATGTTGCGCGCCGAGCCGTGGGAATCGCGCACCACAATTTCTGTCGCGCCGGCAGCCACGGCCCCTTCTACCGCCGCATTGGCCTCTTTGGTCATCAGGCGCCGGAAGTAATCATAGTCCTTGCCGTTTCTATCGACTTCCTCCCAATTGACCACCCCGCTGATGCCTTCCATGTCCACAGAGATGAACACCTTGCGGGGTCCGCCCCCTTGTGCGCCAAATGGCGCCGCCATAACCGCTACCAGTGCCAAGATGAGCACTCTTTTCATGGCTCCCTCCAACTCTTGTGTCTTCCATTCCTGCCTCGCTGCAAGATAGCGATTTTCTGGCGAGGAGTCAAGCCCTTTCTCTGGTCCCATGAAGGATTACGAGAGCCGGACTGGAATTTCTGCTCGCAGACGATTTTCTACCTGTCCTTCGGGCAAGTGAAGCACCTTTTTGCACGTCTGGCGCGGACTACTATGTCCTTCGGTCCCCATCGCCGCCCACCTCACTCCCAACGGGGGCAGCGCTACCTCCACCGATTCCTGCAAAGCAAAATGGCTAGGCGTCAGCTTCACTACCGTTCCCACCATCTATTATCAAAATACCCCTCCTACACGCAAAGACCAACCCCGATGTCACGTCTCGACCAACAGGGACACCGCTGCCCGGCCATGGCAAAAATTTCTGAATTTTCACTTGACAAAATGCGTGTGGTTGCATAAATTTTCCAAAAAATCGCCGCCCACTTGGGCGGATTGTTCTATCCAAACCGGTATGCCAGTTACTGCCCGTCACGGTCGTGTCGGACCTGGCGGAAAACCCGCCTCGATCGATTCCTCCACTCTGACGCCCCCGCGAGGGGCCAAACTCATCACTGCGATCTTTCCATTCAATTACCATTTATAGAAGGAGACCGCACGATGAAGTATCAATCCTTTTCCCGCTGGCTGGTGCTGTTCTGCTCCGCTGCAGTGTGCACCCTGGCCGTTCGCCATTCACTTCTTGCTGCCGACCTCACCGACTATCAAGCACTGCAACAAGATGCGCGCGTCAATGACGATGTCGGGACATCTGCTCAGTGGAGTCCTCGCCTCGCATTGAGCTCATACAATTTCGCTGTTGTTTGTTGGTGGGACAATCGCACCGGCAGTGCGCGCATCTACGCGCAGCGGTTCGGCCAACGAGGGCTGAAGTTCCAAAACAATTTCCAGGTCGATCCAGCCAATCCTGCAGCGGATCAATTCAATCCTGATGTGGCCATCAATGATTTGGGGCATTTCGTCGTTGTCTGGGAAGAAGTCCGCGATTCCGTGAATGTCTACGCCCGGCTCTACGCGGCCAACAAAGAACCTTTGGCCCCAATCATAAGGGTGAATGAACGCGCCAATCCAGCCTCCACCACCGCCTCGCCCGCGGTAGCGATGAACGAAAGGGGCGATTTTGTCATCACCTGGGTTGGTCGCCATAGCGATCCGGTCGGCGACATATATGCGCAACGTTTCGACAGCAGCGGCGAGAAGGTCGGGAGAAATTTTCTGGTACATAACGACACCAATCATGCGCAAAACTATCCCGATGTCGCCATCAACGAAAGCGGTCGGTTTGTCATCGTTTGGGAGGACGGTCGCGACTTGCACCGTCCTTCGCATTTGTACGAAATCTACGCACATGTGTACGACAGCACGGGAGTCGCCGATGGTGCTGATTTTGCCGTCAGCGCCCACCCGGCTGGCACCACGCTTCCCGCCACGCCCAGCGTTGCCATGCAGACCAACGGCAATTTCTTCGTCGTCTGGAGTTATGGCGACGACCAGATCTACGGCCACCTCTTTCGCGCCGACAAGCAAACTATCAAGAGCGATTTCGTTATGAGTACGTTGGTTGGAGGATTAGTCGGACCAAACCACCACCCCAGAATTACCCGCTCACCAGGAGGCCTTTACGGTCTGGTCTGGGACAGCGAACGTGTGGGCAACTATGGCATCTGCTTCAAAATTTATGATGCCAATGGCAACCAGGTGGGTGGTCATCTGATCTTGAATGAATCCGTCGGCCAGCAAGAGCGCCCCGACATCGCCATTAGCAAGAAGGGTTTGCTGCTTTGCGCTTGGGAGGACGACCGCGAGGGCAATCCCGATATCTATGGCACCTGGCGCGGCGTCAACATCCCTGGTAATGTGATTGCCGGCAGCGGCTTCAATGGTCGCGTACCCCTGTCCTGGGATCATCTCTACGGCAACGATAAGGTCAATGGCTATAGGGTCTGGCGCAGCATCAGTATGACTTCTCCGTTGGTCTTGATCGCCACCGTCGATCTATCGGCCCGCGGCCTGCTCGGCTCCAGCATGCGCGACTATATCGATCTGACCGCCGTAAACGGCCAGACCTACTACTACCGCATTGAAGCGGATGCCCCCGAAAGCCAAGGACCTTCCCTGTGGGCAACGGCCACTCCCGCTGCTGGTGGACACAAGCTCCAAAGCCGATGGTCCACTCATCTACCAAGCATCGATGGTATCCTTTCCGGAAGCGAATGGGATGATGCCACCAGGCTGGACATTTCCACGGCCCACACACCACAACCAGTTCTGTTGTACATCAAAAATGATAGCTCACATCTCTACATCGCCGTGGACGATCCCAATGATCCTAACGTTGATCCGGCCAATACCTTTGGCTTTGTCTTCGATCTGGACCATAACGGCCAATGGGATGCCAGGGGGCCGAGCAAGGAAGGTATCATCCAAATAACGCCGACCAACGCGCTGTTTTTGGGAGCTTGGGGGACCTATCCAAATCACTTGGGGGCGGATGTGCCGAGAAATGCTGCCGGCGTAACTCGCAGCTTTTCGGCCGTCAGTGGTCATGTGCAATACGAGATTCGTTTTGATTTTGGTAGCAGTCCGGTTAAGGCAAAGGCGGGTGATACTCTCGGCGTCGCTCTGTATGTGAACGACCCCGGCAACCACTATTTTGATCACTACGGCAACGCTGGCGAATGGCCTTACGGCTATTTGTGGGAAGCGGCGGAGAGCTTGGGGGATTTGATTTTAGCCACGTCTGCGCCTCCCGATACGATCACACCGCCGCCCAATGTCCTCCTCGTCACCCATACCGGTAACAGCGGAGCGGGCTCGTTGCGAGAGGCTTTGCTCCAAGCCTCTAGTACCCCGGGGCGCGATAATATCCTTTTTCAGCTACCCTTATCCGATCCCAACTATGATGCCACCGCGGGCGTATGGGTGATCAGACCCACTTCTCCTTTGCCCGCCATTGGTGACTCGACGGTGATTGACGGATTGAGTCAAGCTAAGTATCTCGGCCTGACCGACGCGCCGACAAAGCCGTTGATTGTCATCAGCGGCAGAAGTGGTCTATATCGAGGACTATCCATCAACGGTTCCTACAATCATGTCAATGCCTTGACGATCAGCAATTTTGAGATCCAAATCATCATCAGCGGCCATCACAATCAGGTGTCCAGTTGTTTTATCGGCACGGATGCCACTGGCAGTCTGCGGGGAAGAGACTCGTATAATGGTATCGTCGTCGTTGGCGGAGATGAGAATATCATCGGCGGTTCGCAACCAGAGCAGGGCAATGTCATTGCCGGCTGTCTCCAGTTTTTCGGGCTCGTTTTCGATAGTGGAGCATGCGGCAATCAGGTCTGTTACAATTACATCGGCATCAACAGCGCCGGCGCAGATACCCTCGGCAACGGGGGTGGCATAGACATCGGACAGCAAAGCAACCGCAACCGGATTGGCCCAGGCAATGTCATCTCGGGAAACTATGGGTACGGAATCAGCATCTCTCAATCCGACAGCACCGAAATCAAAGGGAACTTGATCGGCCTCGATCCCTCCGGTATCCAGGCGTGGGGAAATGAAATGGCCGGCATCGCCGTATCGCATACCTCGCGGCATACGGTCATCGGTGGTTCCACAAGTGCAGAAAGGAATGTTATTTCCGGCAACGGAGACGGCATCATTCTATTTATTGGAGAAAACGACCACAATCAAATCACGGGCAATTTTATCGGAACGGATATTTCCGGCACAAAGGCATTAGGAAATGCTAACGAAGGCATCGGCATTTCTGATGGTAATCATAACATCATCGGCGGCAGCGGTAGTTCTGGAAATGTGATCAGCGGCAACGGCAGAGCCGGCATCTGCCTTGCCGGGTTCAATACAACCAATAATATGATCGTCAACAACAGCATCGGCACCAATTGGGAGGGTACTCTTCCATTGGGCAATGGGTCGAACGGTATTTATGTGTCTCTGGGTCCATGCAGGAATACCATTGGCCCCACGAATCGCATCTTCTTCAACGAACGATTTGGTGTTTGCCTCTCTGGTACTGCCACCACCGCCAACACGATCACTCAGAATCGAATTTCACAGAACAAATTGGGCGGCATCGAGC
>JACIZP010000392.1 GCA_014359355.1 Calditrichota bacterium
CGTTCATCGATACCGTCAAGGTAGATCTCGGAGAGGGGCTTTTCGATTACGAAGGGGTCTTTATCCGCGCGCCGAAGATTATCGGCCTCGGCGAAGGCGTGCGGCCCCTGGCCTGGCATGGCGACGACGTGGTCATGGCTGAGCAAGGGAACATCCTGGCGGCGAGCTTTCATCCCGAGTTGACCGAGGACACGCGCATCCACGAATACTTTGTGCGGAAGACTACCAGGTAGCACAGCCAAACGAGCGGGGAAGCCAGCTTTTCGAGAAGAGAGAAACGCAGATGCGTGAATGTGGACAAGTGGTGGCCGTCGCTGGCGAGTTTGCCCAGGTGAAGGTGGTACGCGGCGACAAGTGCGGGGAATGCCGGGTGTGCCAGGCTCTGGGCGAGGGCAGCGGTCTGATGGAGGCGCGCAACACCATTGGCGCGGCGGTTGGCGACATGGTGGAAGTCGAGGTGAGCCCGAAGGTCGTGGTGGGCCACTCGTTCCTGGTCTTCATCTTTCCACTGGTTCTCTTCCTTGTGGGCTATGTCCTCGGTCGCTTAACTCCGTGGCCTCGCTTCATCAACGCCGAGGCGCGGGGGATCATCGCTGCCTTTGTCAGCCTCGGTGTGAGTTTTCTCCTGATTCGGGCCTACGACCGGCGCTTTGCGCGTGCAGGCAGGGGCGGACCCGAGGTGGTGAGCTTTGCCGCGCCGCCCTTGCACGATGTATGGACTGCCAACTGAGCCGGGGGTGAAGGTGCAGAAAACGAGCCGACATTATCCCCTTGTGCTGGGGGCTTTGCTCTGCCTGATGCTCGCCCTGCACGACCGCCCGCCACTGACGGCGGAGGATGGCTCGGATCGCGACGTGCTCGTTGTGACTCATCCCGACGGCCTCACTCTCACCTTCTCGCCGCGCGAATGGTCCATGTCGAAAGTGGTAAAAGACCGAAAGGAATACACAGTCATCTCTTTTCGCGATGCCCAGCCGGTGGGCGAGGAGGGAGCACCGCAACTGCCGGCGCGCGCCTTCGTGGTAGGCATTCCGCTCACCGGGGAGGTCACCGCCAGCGTGACAGAGGCGCGCTACGAAGAACTGCCGTGTGGAGAACTACTGCCGCGGCCTTACCTCCGCCGCGACGAGGAAGGGTTGCTACAAGAGCACTTTGCGCCCGACAGTGCTATCTACGCCGCAGCCGAAGTGTGGCCGTCTTCCCCGGTTGTCGTCTCGAATCCGGCTATGGTTCGGCAGCAGCGCGTGGTCAAGGTCACCTTGGTGCCCGTGCAGTATTTGCATGCCGCACAGCGGATCAGACGCTACGACCGCATCTCGGTGCGGCTGCGCTTTCAGGGCGATCTGCAGGAGGCCCGAGGTTCCAGCGTGGCCCAGCCGCGGGAAGAGGACCTCTATCGGGAACTTCTGGTCAACTATGAGCAGGCACGGGCGTGGCGAAAGGCACGTGAGCGGCGCACGGCTGCACTGCGCAGACGTGCAGCTGACGGCCCTTGGTACAAGATCGTCGTTCGGGAGGATGGTGTCTACCGCATTGATGGGGCACGGCTGGCGGCGGCTGGCGTGAACCTGGCCAGCATTGACCCGAAGACCTTGCGCTTGTTCAACAACGGAGGCAAAGAACTCCCTCAGGCCCTCACGGCTCCCCGTCCGGACAGCCTCATCGAAACCCCGATCCTCGTCTTCGACGGCGGCGACAATCGATTTGATAGCAATGACTACCTACTCTTCTACGGCAAAGGGGTGCAGGGCTGGACCTATGATGCCACTTCGGGGGACTGGAGTCACTACATCAACCGCTACACCCAGGAGAATGTCTATTGGCTCACCTGGGGCCAGGGCGTTGCTGGTAAGAGGGTGGCAAGCGTTCCCTCGCCTTCTGCCGTGGGCGCTCACGAGGTCACGAAGTTCACCGACCACTTTTTCCTCGAACAGGACCTCCACAACCCCTTCGGCAGCGGCCTCCTCTGGTTCGGCGCCCTGCTGACTCACGGCGACACGCGCACGTACAAGGTCGAACTCCCCAACGCGGTGGCAGAGGACACGGCCCGGTTTGTGTTTAATGTGGTGGCTGCTTCCGTGGGCCAACACACTTTCACCTTTACGGCCAATGGCGTGTCCCTTGGCAGCACCAGCCTGACCAATTTCGTGAAAGAGACAGTGCGCATCACGCAGTGGGGGGTGACCAGCAACGGGAAGCTGGTCAGCGGGAGCAATGCGATCGCTGTGCGCCTTACCGGGGCAACAGCCATCGCCCAGGGGTATCTAGACTGGTTCGAGATCCACTATCCACGCTCACTGGTGGCGGTGAATGACCAACTCCTCATCTATGCGCCGCCAGGAGAGGAAGTCCAGCGGTTTGCGGTGCGGGGTTTTGGTCAGGGCGAGGTCGTGGTGCTGGATGTGTCGGACTTTTGGAACGTCCGGCGCATCGAACCGCTGAGCGTGAGTGCTGGCACCGTCACCTTTGCCGATTCGGCACGCATGCCCGACGGCAGACGCTACTTCGTGTTTGCCACGTCAGCGGTACGGACGCCGGTTTCCATCCGCGAGGACGCAGTCTCCAACCTCCGCGACCCGCAGAATGGCGCTGAATTCGTGATTATCACCCACGATGACTTTTACCAGCAGGCCATGCAGCTCAAGAGCCTGCGCGAGACGTGGAACGCGGCGGCGCGGATGACCACCCAGGTGGTGCGCATCAGCGACGTCTTCGATGAGTTCTCATGGGGCCTGCCCGACCCTACCGCCATCCGGGACTTTTTGCGGTATGCCTACCACAACTGGGCACAAGCGCCCACCCACGTCTTGCTCCTCGGGGACGGCGACTATGACCACCGCAACCTCATCACCCAGGCGGACGCAAACTGGATTCCGCCGTATGAGAACAGCCACACCGTTAAGGACCACTCCATTACCTCGGACGACTGGTTTACCTACGTCTCGGGCAACGACGAGCAGCCGGACCTGGCCATCGGTCGTTTGACGGCGCGGTCACCAGCAGAAGCCCAGGAGATGGTGAACAAGGTCATTGCCTATGAGACCAACCCCCTCTACGGCGACTGGCGGAACAGCGTGACCATGGTGGGCGACGATGAGCTCGTGCTCGGCGGAGCGGGAAACGAGCTGATGCACACCCAGCAGGCGGAATCCCTCGCCGAGGAGGCCATACCCAAGTCGTTCGACGTGAACAAGGTCTACTTGGTGGAGTACCCGGCCGTGCGCAGCCCCGCAATCTCCGGGGTGATCAAACCTGCTGCGAACCAAGCTCTGCTGGATCAGATCAACAGGGGCAGCCTGCTCATTAACTTCGTGGGTCACGGCAACCCGGAGTTGTGGACGCACGAACGGGTGCTCAACTTGCCAGTCGATTTTCCCAAGATCCAGAATGGGCAGAAGTTCGGCTTGTGGATCGCCGCCACCTGCAGTTTTGGCCGCTTTGACGACCCCTATGAGCAGAGCATGGCCGAAGAGCTTGTTGCCGCCGAGGGCAGGGGGGCCATCGCCGTGCTCGCTGCTGCCCGCGACGCCTGGTCACAGCAGAACGCCGATTTGAACAAGCGCTTTTTGGTGAGGCTGTTTGCCAACTACGCAGCCAGGGGCACGGTA
>JACIZP010000393.1 GCA_014359355.1 Calditrichota bacterium
GGCACGATTCCCGAGACCGATTCTCTGCAGCAGGGAGGCAAGCGTCAGGCGCAAGGCTATTGGTACCTCCTCACCGCGATGCAGACGTTGTGTCCCCCAAAACCAAAGGAGTTGGTCAAGGCAACATTCACTTCCTTCTGCCGAGCGCGCAAGGGGGTGTAGTCCAGGTCGCACTCGGGATCCGGCACTTCAAGGTTGATGGTGGGGTGAATGGTGTTGTGGACAATGGTCAGCACAGTCGCCACGAACTCGACGGCGCCCGAGGCACCGAGCAGGTGGCCGATCATGGACTTGCTGGAGCTGATAGCCACCTTGTACGCATGCTCGCCCAAGGCGGCCTTGATGGCCATGGTCTCGATGCGGTCGTTGTGCGGCGTAGAGGTCCCATGGGCGTTGATATAGTCCACCTCCTCCGGCCGCACCCCAGCCTCGGCCATGGCCAGGCGCATGGCGCGGGCAGCACCGTCGCCATCCGGGTCAGGAGCGGTGATGTGATAGGCATCAGCAGTGAAACCGACGCCCACCACCTCAGCGTAGATTTTGGCCCCCCGCCGCAGGGCATGACCGAGCTCTTCCAAGATGATCACGGCCGCCCCCTCGCCCATGACGAAGCCGTCGCGATGCAGGTCAAAGGGGCGACTGGCCGCCTTGGGGTTATCGTTGCGGGTGGAGAGCGCCTTCATGGCGTTGAAGCCCGCAAAGCCCATGCGCGTGCAGGAAGCCTCCGAACCGCCGGTGACCATCACGTCGGCGTCGCCATACGCGATCAGGCGAAACGCATCGCCAATGGCGTGGGAACTGGAGGCGCACGCCGACACCGTCGAGTAGTTTGGCCCTTTCAAGCCGTGGCGAATGGAGACATAGCCAGGGGCAATGTCGGCGATCATCATCGGGATGAAGAAAGGGCTGATGCGCTGCGGGCCCTTGTCGAAAAGAACCTTGTACTCCCGCTCAAAGGTATCCATGCCGCCCACGCCGGAAGCCAGCACCACGCCGATGCGCGTCTTGTCCTCCTTCGCCAAATCGAGGCCAGCATCCTGGAGGGCGAAATCGCTGCAGGCGACGGCAAACTGGGTGAAACGGTCCATGCGCCGCGCCTCCTTGCGGTCGATGTACGCCTCCGGGTCAAAGTCCTTGACCCACGCGGCAAACTTGGTGTCGAACTCGGTGGTGTCGAAGTAGGTCACATAGTCGACGCC
>JACIZP010000394.1 GCA_014359355.1 Calditrichota bacterium
CCCAAAAGAAACCGTCCAAAGTCAACCAGACCACAAGCTCACCACGGGCATGAGGTTCCACCCACGAGCGCACCATCCCCGCATCGAAGGCCGGTGAGGGATAGAGAAAACGCTTGAAGTCTAGGTACTTCTGCCTGCTGCGAACCAGGGGAGCACCGTGATACGCCGGCTTCGGGCAATCCGGGGCCAGGGGCGTCACCCAGATTTGCCGGTACGGATCGTGCCCCAGGTACACGTTGATTTCGGTAAAGTCGGTGAGCTGGCGCGGCAGGCCCTCTTCGTACCACCGCTGCAGGGTCTTGTCCCACCACATGGCCCACTCGATCATCGGGAGCCGGTCCACGGGCGCGAAGGACATCACTCGCCGAAAGCGCTCGACGTGCGTCATGAGCCTACGTCCCACCTTCTCGCCTCTACTGCATCCATTCGGCGGCCCTGCGCTCCATGTACCCCTCTTCGATGAAGGGTTCGTCGTCCATGTGCTTGCGCATGAGCTCAATGCGGCGGTCAAGGAGTTCGCCAAGATTATCGCCGTACATGAGGGGCGTCTCCCCTTTGTCCGTCAGGGACATGAACGCCACCGGGGTTGCCCAAAGCTCCTTCAGGCGCTGAGTATTCTCAATTTCTTTCTCCATCAGGTCACGCACCAGGTCCCGGTAATGCTTCTTCTTGGCCGCCGTGGTGGCCTTCATGTAGCCATGCACCCCTGCAATCCATGCCGCCACGTTCCGTTGCGTCATGAACCAGCAGCGGAGAGCCCTAAGCCGCACGAGCTGGTCCAGGATCACATTTCTCTGCCCCAGTTCGGCTGTAGCTGCTTCGCGAATTGCCTCCAGTTTCTCGATGGCGCTGTCCAACGGGTCCCAGAGGTACCTGTCGATCCTCTCAACGTCGACTTCGCTCTTTTCAGGAGTCGTCAAGTAGAAAAGCACATCGCGGCTCAAATCCACGTTGTTCGGGTTGTGCGGCGTCGAGCACATAAAGTCCTGGTAAAATGCCTTCTCACTGTCCGGTATCGCGTCAAGGTTCGGCACCAGGGGTCGCACCCACAGACGGTACCAGGTGAAGCCAAAGGTAGCGTAGAGCGGCGTGACGATGGGGAAAGCCAGGATCGCCTCCTCGGCGAGGTTCCAAGCAGCAAGCAATTCCCTGAAAAAGCGCTCCCCTGCCCATTTGCGGGCAAGAGCTTCCAGTTCTTTCTCAAGGTCCAGACTCGGGTCAAAGAGATACCGCCAGGCAATCTCGTGATTCACGTTGTAGGGAACGAGTTCGGGCGGGTATGTGCCGCCGGAATGCGCAAGGTACTGGACGCCGCCGGCGTGCATGGCACGCAGCTTCCGATACGTCAGTTTCGGATACGGCACACCCAGGAGAGGGTCAAACATGATGTGTGGCCCTGCCGTGAAGTAGAAGTGGGCCCACGCCCCTTTCTCCGCCAACTCCACCATGAGTTTCTTTTCGCGGGCGTCAAAGTCAAGCTGGTACACGCTTCCGGCATTGATGGCCTTGTTCTCTGGGTACTGCGGGTGCGCATAAGGTACGTCCCACCCCCGGGCGATGAGGGTTGCCGCCTCCACGTCGAGACCGTCACCCAGACCAGCCCACACGGTGTCGTGTTCGCCATAGAACGACTCCAGGCGCGTCATCACTCGAAAGTCAGGGTTAACCTCCCGGGCGGCGTCGCGCAGCAACCTGAGGAAGCGGAGTGCGTTCTCTCCTGCCACCTTGGCAATCTCCTCGTCGTCCTTCCACTCTCGAATCAGGTACGCGCCGCCATTCCGGCCGACGTACAGCGACTTGGTGTGCTCAAAGCCGGCCCCGCTATCGTTCGTCCACACGGCGAGGAACCCCAGCTCCGGCACTTCGCGCATCAGCTTTGTCATCATCTCGGCATAGT
>JACIZP010000395.1 GCA_014359355.1 Calditrichota bacterium
CTCTGCTCTAACGCCATGCCAAGATTGGTGTAGGCGTTGGCAAAGGAGGGACTCAGTTGGATGCAGCAACGGAACTCCCTCGTCGCCTCTGCCACCTCTCCACGGCGCAGCATGCTATTGCCCATCATGTAGTGAAATTCGGCGTGGCCCTGGAGCTGTTGCTGGTGGCGGCGCAGGAGCGCCAACTTTTCCCCCTCTTTGCCGGCCCAGC
Source organism: Calditrichota bacterium (assembly GCA_014359355.1). NCBI lineage: Bacteria > Pseudomonadati > Calditrichota > Calditrichota bacterium. The sequence goes on from JACIZP010000395.1 coordinate 212, forward strand.
CGAGGACTTTGGCCAGGTTGAGCGTGCCTTCCAGGTAGTAGTCAGGGGGCAGCGCGTGCATCACCCGTTCATAGGCAGCCAGGCGCTCTTGGTCGGTCACTGCCCTGGCGGCGGGCACCCACCCCAGGTGTTGCATCTGCTGGGCCAGCACCTCGGCGATAAGCTGATGGCCGTGCACCGTCGGATGCAGGTGTTCCAGCAACAAAGAAGAGTCCATCACCCCCTGGGGCGAACGGCGTGCAAACTCCTCCTCCACATCGACCAGGGCGAGCCCATAGCGGCAGGCTACGTCCCGGATGATCCGGTTGACCTCCCCAGGTGCTCGCAGCGGGCAGACATCCAACTCCCTGGCCAGCAGCAAATACTGCTTGGCCAGCTCAAGGTGCCCCAGCTTGTGCAGACAGCAACCAATGCGGTAGCCCAATTCCGCGTGCTGATCATCGAGCTGGTAACATTGTTGGTAGACGGCCAGTGCCTCTTGGTACAGTCCGCGAGCCTCGGCAATAATGCCAGCGCGAAAGTGTTCATCCCACCACTCCTGTTGCTCTTGGTTCCACGGCTCGCGGTGTTCAGACTTGAAAGGGGAAAAGTCTTTGAGGTTTGTGGGCAGCGTTGCCGGCAGCATCTTGACGTGATGCTGCCGGGCGATGGCCACCATGCGTTCCAGGTTGTAACGGCAGCGGGCATAGGCCTGCTCGCGCTGCAGAGTCTGCCGCGAGTACCGCTCCAGGCCGGCACTGGCATCAAGGATGGCACCGACCTCATCCTCCAGTGGCGGCTTCTCCTCCCCTTGGCCGAGAACTATCCTCTGCAGGCACCCAACCGCGGGGCGCAAGGCAGCGTAGAGCGCTGAGCTGTCCATGAGCAGCCTCGCTTTCCGCACCGCGGGAGGCTGGTGCAGGAGTGCATCATAGGTGCGCCCCTCCAGAAACTCGTTGTGCCCGCTGTATAGCACGAACACGTCCGGTTCGTAGCGCAATGCCTCCTCTACCAGGTGGGCAACGCGGTAGCTGGCGTAGGAGATGCCGCCGGCGTTGATGACTTCGTAGCGATGATCAGGGTCCTGTAGCTGGAGGATGATTGCAAGCCATCTCGGAAAAGCGGTCTCGCCTCTGTGAGGGCGACCGTAGGTGGTTGAGCCGCCGAAGCAAAAGATGCGGACCGTGCCGGGGGCTTTCTTTGCGGAGAATTCCTGATGATTGAAGAAGGGCAGCTTATTGGGGGCGGTGGCCATCATCAGCCGGCCATCCCCTGCTTTGCTCTCCACCCATAACGGATAAACCCTTTCAAAGCCGACAAAAGGGTCGAGGCGCCTGGCTGGGTTGCCCATACCTGCCAAGCGGAGTGCTCCTTCGGCGAGCCCCAGGAAGAATAGCCCGGACACCATGAGGGCCAGCCTCTGCCGCCAGGTCGTCGGAGGCTTGGCCTCGCCGCGTGTCCCGTGCCCTTTGCCCTGCTCAGCGGGCAATCCTTATCTCCTCGCGCCAGTCAGGATTGTAGATCTCCAACCGCTCCCCACTCTTCAGCGTGCAGTGCACGAGACGATAGTTGCCGTAAAGGCCATAGTCACAGAAGACAAACTCCACTCGCCCCTGGCTCTTGAGGTTCTCGTAGATCCAGATCTCGTAGGCGCGCGTATCGACGCTGGCCGGCTCCCGCTCTACTTCGTCCGGGGGCCCATACATGATGTAGACCCGCCCGCGGTCGGACTGCCAACCAGGAGTGGTCGGCGAGCCGAACAACCGGTTCGCAGCGTCAAAGCGGCGCAGATGTTCCAACCGGAACTGGGGCGAAAACTGCGCCCAAAAGGAGGCGACATATCTGGCCTTGGCCTGCGCATCCAGCTGGTCAAACAGGCGCAGCTCCTGGTCGCTCACCAAGTAGGTAAGTTGGGCACGGGCCTGGGCTGCTTGCTGCTCGTCCAGCTGGCGAGGCGAGCTGACCACGGCGGGATTGCTGAACCAAAAAGGGGTCTCCCGCTGCACAGTGGCGCCGCTGGCGCTATCGGTGACGGCCAGCCGCAGCACATAACGTCCAGAGGCCACCCCTAAGAGGTTGATCTTTTCCGCCCACACCGCGGTGGGGGCGCGCGGCCGCATGCTCCTCTGCCCCGCGTGCACGGGGTTGCCTTGGTCGTCTACAACCGACCACTGGCGCAGGCAGCTCTGCCCCGCCACCAGATTGTACAGTTCGCAGTAGAAATACAAGAAAGGCGAGTCGAGGCCATAGATGCGCGAAGGGTTGGGAAGCACTTGAAAGCCACTCTTCACAAAAGGATTGTCCGCAACTGCACGCTCGATGGAGCCTGCCAACTCCACCTCGCTCATCTGCAGGCCAGAGTCAGCAAAGGTGGGCACCTGCACCCAGGTCTGCAGTGAGCCACGCATGCCCGAATTCAGATCCTCTACCTCGACGTCCAAGAGGAGCGAATCCTCATGCACCACGAAGCCGACCACCTCCAGGGATGTCTGTCGTTGGCTGTCCTGCAGCGAGTCAGCGCGCACCACGCTCTGCCAGGTGCGTTCCCCAACAGCCTGCCCAGCGCCAGTCAGGAGGCGCACCCGCACGGAGTAGCCGGCCAACCACCCCCCCTCGGTGGCGCTGAAGCGGAGCTGCCCATGAGGAATGCCCAGATACACCTCCTGGTAGGTCGCCCCTGCACTACGCAGCTCTTTGAAGGCCGCCCAGTCGCAATTCAAACGAAGCGCCCCTTGCTGGGCAGCGGGTGCAACTGCCCAACCTCCCACTGCAAAAGCCAGCGCCCACAAACCTGCCACGCTACCGCACCCTCGCCAGCTCTGCTTCCAGGAATGGTCGCCACCCCGTGTGCGGAAACTTCTCCAGGAAGTATTGGAAGATGGGCGGCCGTTCGATCTCCTGCCCATTGGAAGCCGTGAAAGCAGAGATCCTATCGTAGGCACCGTGGCGGATCTCCCGATTGGAGAACAAGGTGAAATAGTTATGCTTCAGGTTCACGATCCTATTCTCGGGGCGGATGTCGAAAAAGGTACCGCTAAAGGCCACGGTCTCGCTCGGCTGTATCTCATAGTTGCTCACGGTGCTGCGGAATTCGTTGGCAATGGTGAGGAACGCCACCCCGGGCATGTTCACTCGCAGACCTTTGAGCGCGTATTTGCCGTCCGGCACGTTAGGAATGAAAAAGTAGCCGTTCTCATCAGTCACTACCCATTTGCCGAACAACTTCTCCTTGCCGTCCTCCTGGGAGTACCCGATGACGGCCACCTCCACGTTGGCGAAGTAGACATCGTACCTGTTCTGGTAGCCACTGTTTTCGAAAATCACAGAGCCGATGAGGAGGTTCTTCCCCTCCACCGGTTCCTGCAACGAAGCCATGCCTCCTGCGCATCCTACCAGCAACGCCAACCCAAACACCAATGCCGCTCTTACCATGCGCCGCATAGTCTCTTCCTGCTAAAGTGTGATTGTTCCGCTACCGGCGGCAACCGGGTCTTGTTCTCTTTCTTCCTTGCGTGCTTGTCTTGCGGGCACACCGCCAGACGCTGAGGGGTGGCCAAGAGAGGAAGCCGCCGTTGGCCGCCGGGCCATCAGAA